>NZ_JCBCUY010000027.1:0-80528 GCF_059862705.1 Pseudomonas sp. MF08817 | reverse complement strand
AAGGCGACAAGGTCACCGTGAGCATCGCGGGCGACGGTCCTGTGTTCGAGAACCAGGTCCAGAAATTCACCGTTTCGGTCAGCCAAAAACTCGACCATGACCTCACCGTGACCCTGAAAAACGGCGCAGTCGTGGTTATCAAGGCTGGCGAGTTGAGCGTTCCTTACGAGCGCGCTGCTCAAGGCGATGACGTCTACAAAGACGGCGAAACCGTGCCAATGGGCATCGACACCGCCACCGTGGACGGCAAATCCTTCGAGAACCTGGTGATCGGCGGTGATGCCTCGGTAGTCGTGAACGACACCGAAACCGAAGTGGTCGCCACCCTGACCGTGGACAAAACCACCGTCACCGAAGGCGGCGACGTGACTTACACCGTCACGCTGACCAACAAAGCCGGCCTGCCGATGGAGAGCCATGGTCCACTGACCTTCACCCTCAGCGACGGCACCAAAATTAACGTTAAGGCCGGCGAAACCACCGGTACTGCCGTGGTTCAAACCACCAACGACGTGTTCACTGGCGGCCAACCTTCGCTGGTGAACAAACTCGTCGGTGTTGATGGCGCAGACGATTTCGAGAAACTGACCCTCGATCCGAAAGAACACACCACTACCGTTACCGATCAGCCGACCGGCGAAGGTGACAAGGTGACTGTTTCGATCACTGGCGATGGTCCGGTCTTCGAGAACCAAGCACAGAAATTCACCGTTTCGGTCAGCCAAAAACTCGACCATGACCTCACCGTGACCCTGAAAAACGGCGCAGTCGTGGTTATCAAGGCTGGCGAACTGAGCGTTCCTTACGAGCGTGCCGCGCAAGGCGATGACGTCTATAAAGACGGCGAAACCGTACCGATGGGCATCCAGACCGCCACCGTTGCCGGCAAGTCCTTCGAGAACCTGGTGATCGGCAACGACACCTCGGTGAAGGTCAACGACACCGAAACCGAAGTCACTGCCAAGCTCACCGTGGACAATTCCTCGGTAGCCGAAGGTGGCGCAGTCACCTACACCGTGACCCTGACCAACGCCGCCGGCATGCCGATGGCTAACCACGGCCCGCTGGAGTTCAAGCTCACCGACGGCACCATCGTGCGCATCCCGGCCAACGGCACCAGCGGCAGCGCTACTGTCTATGCCAAGGATGACGTGTTCACCGGCGGCCAACAGCCGATGGTCAACAAGCTGGAAACCGTTACTGGTGAGGGCGCGGATCGCTTCGAGAAACTGACCCTCGATCAAGCCACCAAAACCACCACGGTCACTGATGAACCGACCGGCCAGGGTGACAAGGTCACCGTCAGCATCGCGGGCGATGGCCCTGTGTTTGAAAACCAGGCACAGAAATTCACCGTCAGCGTCAGCCAGAAACTGGATTACGACCTCACCGTGACCCTGAAAAACGGCGCAGTCGTGGTTATCAAGGCTGGCGAGTTGAGCGTTCCGTACGAGCGTGCCGCGCAAGGCGATGACGTCTATAAAGACGGCGAAACCGTACCGATGGGCATCCAGACCGCCACCGTTGCCGGCAAGTCCTTCGAAAACCTGGTGATCGGCAACGACACCTCGGTGAAGGTCAACGACACCGAAACCGAAGTCACTGCCAAGCTCACCGTGGACAAGTCCTCGGTAGCCGAAGGTGGCGCAGTCACCTACACCGTGACTCTGACCAACGCCGCCGGCATGCCGATGGCTAACCACGGCCCGCTGGAGTTCAAGCTCACCGACGGCACCATCGTGCGCATCCCGGCCAACGGCACCAGCGGCAGCGCTACTGTCTATGCCAAGGATGACGTGTTCACCGGCGGCCAACAGCCGATGGTCAACAAGCTGGAAACCGTCACTGGTGAGGGCGCGGATCGCTTCGAGAAACTGACCCTCGATCAAGCCACCAAAACCACCACGGTCACTGATGAACCGACCGGCCAGGGTGACAAGGTCACCGTCAGCATCACGGGCGATGGCCCTGTGTTTGAAAACCAGGCACAGAAATTCACCGTCAGCGTCAGCCAGAAGCTGGATTACGACCTCACCGTGACCCTGAAAAACGGCGCAGTCGTGGTTATCAAGGCTGGCGAGTTGAGCGTTCCGTACGAACGTGCCGCGCAAGGCGATGACGTCTACAAAGACGGCGAAACCGTACCGATGGGCATCCAGACCGCCACCGTTGCCGGCAAGTCCTTCGAGAACCTGGTGATCGGCAACGACACCTCGGTGAAGGTTAACGACACCGAAACCGAAGTCACTGCCAAGCTCACCGTGGACAAGTCCTCGGTAGCCGAAGGTGGCGCAGTCACCTACACCGTGACCCTGACCAACGCCGCCGGCATGCCGATGGCTAACCACGGCCCGCTGGAGTTCAAGCTCACCGACGGCACCATCGTGCGTATCCCGGCCAACGGCACCACGGGCTCAACCACGGTTACTGCCAAGGATGATGTCTACACCGGTGGCCAAGCGCCGATGGTCAACAAACTGGAAACCGTTACTGGCGAGGGCGCCGATCGCTTCGAGAAACTGACCCTCGACCAAGCCACCAAAACTACCACGGTCACCGATGAACCAGCCGGCCAGGGTGACCTGGTGACTGTCGGCATCTCCGGCGACACGTCGGTGGTTGAAGGCGGCACCGCCCATTACACCTTGACCCTGAGCGACAAGCCGCTGGCCGATGTCACGGTGACCCTGCGCTACAGCGGCACCGCGATCGATGGCACCGACTTCACCGGTGTGGTGACCGTCAAGATCCCGGCCAACAGCACCAGCGTCGGGTTCAACGTGGCGACCATCGATGACAAGCTCGTCGAGGGTTCCGAGAACTTCAAGGTCACCATCGACTCGGTCAGTGGCGGCAAGTTCGAGAACATCGGCATCGACGCGGGCAAGTCTTTTGTCGATACCGTCATCATCGACAACGACCACGCGCCTGTGGCCGTCGGTGGCCAGGTGACTGGCGTGGAAGACACCACGCTGACGCTCAAGTGGGGTGATTTCCAGGTCAGCGATGTCGATGGCGACAGCCCGCTGAGCATCACCATCACCGACCTGAACAACGCCGCCGGCAAGCTCACGCTCAACGGCGTGGCGGTCAGCGCAGGCCAGACCATCACCCAGGCGGATATCGCCGCGGGCAAGCTCAAGTTCACTCCGTCCGCGAACCAATCGGGTGCCGATGGCTACGGCGGCACCGGCGTGGGCAACAAGCAGGCCGACTACGCGCAGATCAAGTACAAGCCAAACGATGGCTTCAACCTGGGCAACGAAGTGACCCTCAAGGTCGACATCACGCCGCAGGCTGACGCCCCGACGCTGAACATCACCGGCAACAACGTGGCCTCCATCGGCCTGACCAAGGAAGTCTGGACCGGCCTCGCCGGCCTGGGCACCAACGGCAACGGCGCGCCTTCGGACACCCTCAAGTCGGTGATCGACGCCGCGGGCAAACCCAACAGCAGCACCCTGGTGACCAACGTGCAGTCCAGCGCCGATGTGGCGGCGGGCACCGCGTCGAAAACCTCGGGCCTGATCTTCCTGGAAGCGGGCAAGACCTACACCTTCTCCGGCACCGGCGACGACAGCCTGTTGGTGACCATTGGCGGGCAGAAAGTCGCCAGCGCCCTGTGGGGCAACGGCGGCGCGCTGACCGGCGAGTTCAAGCCAACCACCAGCGGCTACTACACCCTGGACGTCTACCACCATAACCAGAGCGGCGCGGGCAGCTATGACGTGAACCTGTCGATCAACGGCAGCACGCCGGTCGACTTGGGCAAGGCCAACCTGCCGATGTACCCGACGGTCACTGACCTGGTGAACGCCGGCGTGTCGGTTTCTGACCTGCACGGTGCCAATGGCGAGGGTTACTACGAGGGCTACAAACTCAACGAAGGCGCGGAAAACGGCCAGGTGAAGATCTCCCCGATCACCACCGCGCTGACCGACACCGACGGCTCCGAAAGCCTGAGCGTGAAAATCAGCGGCTTCCCCAAAGGCATGGTGCTCAGCGATGACGCCGGCCATACCTTCACCGTGGGCGACTCCGGCGAAGCCAACGTCACCGGTTGGAACCTGGGCGGCCTGACCCTGACGCCACCGCCGTACTACAACGGCAAGTTCGACCTGACCGTGACCTCGACCTCCACCGAGTCCCTCGGCGGTTCGGCCGTGAGCACCGGGACGATTCCGGTCACCGTGCACCCGGCGGTGTACAACCCGGTCATCGGCACCACCAACGACGACACCATCCCCGGCACCGATGGCAACGACATCATCGTCGCCGACATCGGTGGCCTGAACGTGGTGCAAGGCAAGAACTACAACATCGCGTTCATCATGGACACCTCGGGCAGCATGGACGACTCCATCGCCGCCGCCAAAACGTCCATGACCAACATGTTCAAGACCTTGCAGGACAGCCTGGGCAGCAGCACCTCGGGGACGGTGAACATCTTCCTGACCACCTTCTCCGACCAGGTCAATTCCAGCATCGCGATCAACCTGAAGGACCCACTGGCCCTGAGCAAACTGGGCGACATCATCAAGGGCATGTACGCCAACGGCGGCACGAACTATGAAGATGCGTTCAAGACCACGGCCAACTTCTTCCAAAGCACCATGGCCAAGGGCAACGCGGGTGCGGAAAACCTGACCTACTTCATCACCGACGGTAAGCCGACGTTCTACCAAACCGGCGAATCGCCCAACCCTATCGTGGCCGACTCCTACAGCGGCACCGATATGCGTCTGGACGACTATCTGAACGTGAACAACTACAAGTTGGGTGACACCGCCTACATCAACCTGGGCGGCACCAACTACGTGCTGGTCACCAGCAGCGGCAAGGTCAACAGCTACTCCCAGGACTGGAGAGGCAACTGGTACAAGGACAGCGGCAACCTGGGCACCATCCGCGCCCAGGGCGATGGCACCTATGAAATCTCGCGCCAGGCAGGCGCGGGCAGCAGCACCGACTACTGGACCGGTCAAGATTCGGCCAGCAGCTTCCTGTTGCTCAAAGGCTTGTCCACCGTCGAGGCGATTGGCCTGAACAACAGCATCAAGCCCGGTGACCTGAGCCCGTTCGACAGCGATAACAAACCGCAAACCAACATCAACCCGAACGACCTGGCCAACGCCATCCTCGGCCACACCGAGGCCACCCTGCCGGGTGCCGACAAGGTCAGTGGCGGCGATGGCAATGACATCATCTTCGGCGACCTGGTGAGCTTCGGCGGCATCTCCGGCGAGGGTTACCAGGCGATGCAGGCGTATGTCGCGCAGAAGTCCGGGGTGGACGTCAGCAAAGTCAGCGCCAGCAATGTGCACCAGTACGTCACCGAGCATTACAACGAGTTCGACGTCTCTGGCGCCCATGACGGCGCAGACAACCTGCTGGGTGGTGCCGGCAACGACATCCTGTTCGGCCAGGGCGGCAACGACTACCTGGACGGTGGCAAAGGCAACGACATCCTGCTCGGCGGCACGGGCAACGACACACTGATCGGCGGCCAGGGCAATGACATCCTGATCGGCGGTTCGGGTGCCGATACCTTCGTCTGGCGCGCGGGTGACACCGGCAACGATGTCATCAAGGACTTCAAGGCCGGTGAAGGTGACCGTATCGACCTGCGCGACCTGTTGCAGGGCGAAAGCGGCAGCACCATCGACAACTTCCTCAAGATCACCACCGTGGAAGGCGTCTCCACCCTGCAGGTCAGTTCCGAAGGCAAGCTCAATGATGCCGGCGGCATGGCCAACGCGGATGTGACGATCAAACTGGAAGGCAACAACTGGTCTAACGTGAACCTCAACTCACTGATTTCCGGTAACGACCCGACCATCAAGATCGACCACAACAACAACTGATCGAGCCCCTGCGGCCGCCCACCCGGGCGGTCGCCGGCTTCGCTCGCCGCGTCACGTCCGTGACGATCGGCGCTTTGCACCGCATACTCGCGTCCAGTTGGCCTATGCTGCTGACAGCACGACGCTGGTCCATACATGAGGGATGCTCAATGTTCTACGTGCAACGCGATGCTCAAGGGCAGTTGATCCGCGTGGAAGCCACCGCCTATGCCGAGGCGACGGAAACCCTGCCGGCCGACAACCACGAAATCCAGGACTGGTACGCCAACGAAGCCGTGGAAGTCAGCCTCAAGCAACTCAAACAGAGCGACCTGGACATGATCCGGGTACTCGACGACTTGATTCAGGTGCTGACCAGCAAGGGGGTGATTCGCGTCACCGACCTGCCGCCGGCGGCGCAGGCCAAATTGATGGACCGCACCCAGGCGCGGGAAGCCTTGGGTGGCCTGGGTGGCCTGATTAATGACGATGAAGCCGGGCTGATCTGACGGCCGCTACTGCATTGCAACACAACCCCTGTGGGAGCGAGCCTGCTCGCGATGCCTGTATCACCGCCAAACGTGGCGGGCCGATACACCGCTATCGCGAGCAGGCTCGCTCCCACTGTTTTTTGCGCGTTACAAACTGATCGCCGTCGCCTCGAACCGCACACGCGGATGGGCGATGCGGTCCTGGGCCCGTACCAACTCCAGCTCATAGCTGGCGCAGGCCTGGGTTTCCAGCAGCACTTCATGCACCGCCGCCGCGGTGAACTCGAACGCCGCCAGCAAGCTGTCGCCCAGCAGCACCCGGGCGAGGAACAGCCCGGAGGTCAAATCCCCCACCCCCACCGGTTGGCGCGGAAACGCCAGCAGCGGCCGGCGCAGGTGCCAGTTGCCGTCGGCCGTCACCAGCAGCATTTCAAAACCGTCCGCGACCTTGCCCGGATAATCCAGATGCTTGACCAGCACCGCTTTAGGCCCGCGCGCCAACAGCGAGCGCGCCATCGCCAGGCAATCGAACAACGACTGCGGCTTGCGCCCGCAAAAGCTGTCCAGCTCCAGTTGGTTGGGGCACAGAAAATCGGCCATGGCCACCGCCTCTTCCAAGAGGAAATCGCTGACCTCGGCGGGCACGATGCAGCCCTTTTCCGGGTGGCCCATCACCGGGTCGCACAGGTACAACGCCTTGGGGTTGATCGCCTTGATCCGCGCCACGCCCGTGAGGATCGCCCGCCCCTGGGCCGCACTGCCCAGGTAGCCCGACAGCACTGCGTCGCAATGGCCCAATTCGCCAATGGCGGCGATGCCCTCCACCAGCGCGGGGATCTGCTGCGGCGCCAAAACTTCGCCCGCCCACTGGCCGTATTGGGTGTGGTTGGAGAACTGCACGGTGTTGAGCGGCCAGACATTCACCCCAACCCGCTGCATCGGGAACACCGCGGCACTGTTGCCGGCGTGGCCGAAGACTACGTGGGACTGGATAGCGAGCAAATGGGGCGTACGTTTCATGGGTAACTTCCGTAAACCGGTGACATTCAAGCCGCGCAGTATGCGACTAAACACAGCCTGTACGACAGAGCGCGCAGGCAGTTAAGCTGGCGGCAACTTGTTGGAGCGAACCACATGCTGACCCTGGGAAATATCTTCGTGCTGATGCTGCTGGCCACCGGCGGCGCCTGGCTGTGGCACAACCACGGCTTGCGCGAGCGCGCACTGGAGCGGGTCAAGCAGCATTGCGCCAAGCTCGACATCGAGCTGCTGGACGGCAACGTCGCCCTCAAGCGCATCGGCATCGTCAAGGACGCCAATGGCCGGCGGCGCCTGGCGCGCATCTACACCTTCGAGTTCACCGTCACCGGTGAAGCCCGCCACAACGGCACCATCACCCAATTTGGCGCCCACAGCGCGCACATCGAACTGGCGCCCTACCCGATCGTGGTCAAGGAACCGCCGCCGCCCAGCGCCGACGTCATCGAGCTGAGCCAGTGGCGCCAGGAACACACCAAGTGGCGCCAGTGACTCAAGGCGCCAGCAGCCCCAGGGCCTTGAGGCTGGCCTTGCCCACCGCCACACGCTTGGGCGCGTCGGCCATGCCGTTGGGCATGTCGATGTTCAGCGCAAAGCTGTAGACCTTGCCGCCCTGCTCCACCCAGCCCACCCACCAGCCCAGGCCCGGCGTGTAGCGGGTGTTCCACCCGGTCTTGCCGTACAGCGTCCAACCCGGGCCTTTTTCCAACTCAGTGATTTCACGCACGCTGGCCTGCGCCTCGGCCGGGAACGGCAATTGCCCCTGGGCCAACGCCGCCAAAAAGCGCGCCTGCTCCACGGCGCTGATCTGCAGCGGCCCATCGAGCCAAAAGGTGTCGACGCGGGTGCCAACCTCACCATTGCCATACCCCAATGCCCGCACACCCGCCTGCATGCGCGCCAGGCCTATGCGCCGGGCCAGTTCCTTGTACACCGCCAGGTTGGAGATTTTGATGGCCTCGCGCAGGCCCATGTCCTGCTCCCAACTCTTGATGAATTGCGGCTGGCCGCCGTAGGGCAGCACCTCGTCAACACTGCTCACCGCGCCGCTGGCCAGGCCGATCAGGCTGTTGGGGATCTTGAAGGTCGAGGCCGGGTAATACCGCGTGGCGGCGCGCTCGGCATCGACGCCGGTGAAGGTGGCGGCGCTGACGTCGTACAGCACGAACGTGCCCTTGACCTTGGCCGCCGCGAAAATCCCCGCCACTGCCGGGCTGGATTTGAACTCCAGCGCCTGCACGGACGTGGTGAACAACGCGGCAAGGATCAACAGCCCGCTTGCTACAAAAGACTTCGCCATGGGCAATCCTCAAAAATACGCAGAGGCGCACCTTACTCCAACCCTGGCGGGCGCTTAAAGCGGACCTAGCCGAATGGCCACCAGGGCACGAGTCAGCGCGACCGTATCTTGCTCCCGATCGAAAATCAGCTCGATGCGCGAGTCCTGGCGCCATTCGCTGGGCTGCCATGCCAGGTTTTCGCGGTCCAGTGCATTGGCCGACCTCCACCCCTGCGGGCTGTGGACAATCAACTTGGCCCGCCGCCACGCAAGCCCCGCCAACCAGGCGTCCAGCCCAGCGCAGTCAAATACCTGGCTCGGGTGCCAGCGCCAGCCAATGCTCCAGCCACCCTCCTGTTGCTGGCTGAGGCAGATCGGCACGTCCACAGCGCGCCAGATCGCCGGGAGCTGCGCCAGCCCTTGGGGCACCGCGAAATGTGCCAGGGGCGCGCCCGCCGTCGCCTGCCCACCGGGAAGCTCACTCAAGGCCAACGCCGCTTGGCGGGTCCAGCGCAGCGGTACAGAGGGCAATTGGCTGGCAATGCGCTGGCGATCAGCCTCCAGCAAGCCTTCGTCCTTGTTCAACACCAGCAACCCGGCGCTGCCCAGCGCTTGTTGCTGGGCGTCGGGCAGGGGTTTGCCGCGGGCCAACGCCTGGGCATCGAGCACCAGCACGCACGGCTGCACCGCCAACACGCCCTGCCACGGCGCCTCACGCAACTGGCGCAACAACTGCGCTGGGTGGCCCAGGCCCGAAGGCTCGATAAACAAGCGGTCCGGCCGTGCCTTACGCAGCAAGCGGCCCAGCCCCACCTGGAACGGCGCACCGTTCACACAGCACAAACAGCCCCCGGCGACTTCCCCCAGGGCCACGCCATCCTCATCCCGGGTCAGCAGGGCCGCGTCCAGGCCGATCTGGCCAAACTCGTTGATGAGCACCGCCCAGCGTTCATGGGCCGGGCGCTGGGCCATCAAGTGCCGGATCAGGCTGGTTTTGCCGGCGCCCAAAGGCCCGGCAATCACGTGGGTGGGAATGTTCTGCAGCATGGCGTGCAACTGTCTGCGCAACGGGAAGGGAGCCGATGCTACGCCCATCACGCCTCAGGCGTCGAACCAGGGGCCAAAGGGGTCGGGCAGTGACCGCCAACCCTCAACGCCCAGGGCCATTTCAGCGTCATTGAGCAGGCAGTCATCCAACTCGGCATTGAGCCGGGCAAAATCGATGTGCTGGCCGATAAACACCAACTCCTGGCGGCAATCGCCGGTTTCGGGCAACCAATTGGTCATGATCGCCGCCGTGCTTTCGGCGTCCTCGGGCCACTGCTCGCGCGGTACAAAACGCCACCAGCTACCGGCAAAGCCATGGCGCATCAAACCGCCAGCCTGGGACCAACTCGCCGCATCCTCGGGCTTGCTGGCCAGCCAGAAGAACCCCTTGGAGCGCAGCAATTTGCCATTGAGCCAGGGGCCCTCGATCAAGTCGTAGAAGCGCTGCGGATGGAACGGCCGCCGCGCCCGATAAACGCTGGAGGCAATGCCGTACTCCTCGGTTTCCGGCACGTGCTCGCCGCGCAGCTCCTTGAGCCACCCCGGCGCCAGGGCCGCGCGCTCAAAATCGAAACGCCCGGTGTCGAGGATTTTCCCCAACGCTACCGCGCCCATGACCATGGGCAGAATCTCGGCGTGGGTGTTGAGCCGGCGCAAAATCGCCATCAATTCCTCACGCTCATTCTGGCCAATCAGGTCGATCTTGCTGATGAGAATCACATCGGCGAACTCGACCTGCTCGATCAGCAGGTCGGTGATGGAGCGTTCGTCATCTTCCCCCAGGGTTTCGCCTCGGGAGGCGAGGCTGTCGGCGGCCTGGTAGTCCAGCAGGAAATTCAGGCCATCGACCACCGTAACCATGGTGTCCAGGCGCGCCAGATCCGCCAGGCTCTGGCCCTGTTCGTCGCGGAAGGTGAAGGTTTCCGCCACCGGCAGCGGCTCGGCGATGCCGGTGGATTCGATCAATAAATAATCAAACCGCCCCTCGCGGGCCAGTTTGCTGACCTCTTCGAGCAGGTCTTCACGCAGGGTGCAGCAAATGCAACCGTTGCTCATCTCCACGAGTTTTTCTTCGGCGCGGTTCAGGCTGACATCGCGCTGGACTTCGCTGCCATCGATGTTGATCTCGCTCATATCGTTGACGATCACCGCCACCCGCAGGTTGTCGCGGTTGCGCAGCACATGGTTGAGCAGCGTGCTCTTGCCGGCGCCGAGAAAGCCGGACAGCACGGTAACGGGGAGGCGGTGGGGCATGGGGGTGTTCCTCATCGGGGCGGCCGGTCGGCGTACAGGGATGACACGTGCGCGGCGCAGGAAAAGCTAAACGTTACTTCATAACAGTAAGAAATTTTCCACCGAATGGAAAGTTATAATGTAACATTCGCAAATTCCCGCCACGACGGACCTCCCCCCATGAACGCGCTGACTCTGCCGGATATCGCCGCGCAGGCCTCACGCCAAGCCTTGCCACTGGACTGGGTAGGCATGTGCGGCATTGCCCTTCCCGTGGTGTTCGATGGCCAGCGCATCAGCGCCAGGGCCGACGCGGGCGTGAGCCTGGACGACGGCCAAGCGCGAGGCATTCACATGTCGCGCCTGTACCTGGCCCTGGAAATGCTCGAACAGCAAACCCTTTCCCCCGCGCTGTTGCGTGAAGTTTTGCAGCGGTTTCTCGATAGCCACGCCGGTTTATCCAACGCCGCGTCTTTGCGCATTCACCTCGACTTACTGCTCAAACGGCCCGCACTGGTCAGCCCCTTGGCCGGTTGGAAAACCTACCCGGTGGTCATCGAAGCGCGGCTAGAAAACGCAATGTTCCACGTGGAACTAAAAATCGACGTGGTCTACTCCTCCACTTGCCCCTGTTCGGCGGCGTTGTCGCGGCAGTTGATCCAGCAGCAGTTCGTCGACGACTTCGCGCAAAAGCCCCTGCACCACGCCGATGTTCTCGCGTGGCTCGGCTCCACCCAGGGCATTCTCGCCACGCCCCACAGCCAGCGCAGCACCGCCCGTTTGCACCTGCGCCTGGGCGATTACCTCGACGGCCTGCCGCTGATCGCCCTTATCAACGACGCCGAAGCCGCCCTCGGCACCGCGGTGCAAACCGCAGTGAAACGCGCCGACGAGCAAGCCTTCGCCCTGGCCAACGGGCAAAACCTGATGTTCTGCGAAGACGCCGCGCGGCGCCTGCACTTGGCGCTGAAGCGCTCGCCCGGGGTCAACGGTTTTCGCCTGCGGGTAACCCACGCCGAAAGCCTGCACGCCCACGACGCCGTGGCCGAAAGCCGCTGGAATTGGGGGGCGGCATGATCCGCAAAAACCCGTCCGGCGATTTGCCGGTGATTGCCGAATCCGCCTACGTGGACAAGACCGCGATCATCTGCGGCAAAGTGGTGATCGGCGAAAACGTCTTCGTCGGCCCCTACGCCGTGATCCGCGCCGACGAAGTGGACGCCCAAGGCGCCATGGACCCGATCACCATCGGCGCCAACTCCAACATCCAGGACGGCGTGGTGATCCACTCTAAATCCGGCGCGGCGGTGACCATCGGCCAGTTCACCTCTATCGCCCACCGCTCCATCGTTCACGGCCCGTGCTCGGTGGGCGACCGGGTGTTCATCGGTTTCAACAGCGTGCTGTTCAACTGCGCCGTGGCCGACGGCTGCGTGGTGCGGCACAACTCGGTGGTCGATGGCCGCGACCTGCCACCGGACTTCTACGTGCCCTCCACCACCCGCATCGGGCCCAATACCGACCTCTCGCAGTTCGCACCGGTCAGCGTCAGCGCCTCGGAGTTCTCCGAAGACGTGGCGCGCACCAACGTCGATCTGGTGCGCGGCTACAAAGCCCTGCAGAACGAGTTTTGACCATGGCCAGCGTGCTGATCCGCAACGCCAGATTGGTCAACGAGGGCTGCGAATTCGACGCCGACTTGTGGGTGGATCACGGCCGCATCGTGAAAATCGCCCGCAGCATCAGCGGCGCAAACGCCCAGGTAGAAATCGACGCCCAGGGCCAATGGCTGCTACCGGGGATGATCGACGACCAGGTGCACTTTCGCGAACCGGGCGCGCCCGACAAAGGCAGCTTCTACAGCGAGTCGCGGGCCGCCGTGGCCGGGGGCATCACCAGCTACATGGACATGCCCAACACCGCGCCCGCCACCCTGAGCCTGGCCGCCCTGGACGACAAAAAGCGCCGCGCCGCCCTGCACTCGGTGGCCAACTACGGTTTCCACTTTGGTGTCAGCCACGACAACCTCGACACCGTGGCCGCCCTCGACCCGTGCACGGTGGCCGGGGTGAAGGTGTTCATGGGCGCCTCCACCGGGCAGATGCTGGTGGACGACCCCCAAGTGCTGGAGCGCCTATTCGCCAACGTGCCCACTGTGCTGCTGGCCCACTGCGAGCACACGCCGAGCATCCAGGCCAACGAGGCGAACCTGCGGGCGCTGTTCGGCGAGCGCCTTCCGGCCGCCGCGCACCCGTTGGTCCGCAACGCTGAGGCGTGCTTTCGCTCCTCGTCCCTGGCGGTGGACCTGGCCAAGCGCCACGGCACCCGGTTGCACGTGCTGCACCTGACCACCGCCCGCGAGCTGGCGCTGTTCGAGGACAAACCCCTGGCCCACAAACGCATCACCGCGGAGGTGTGCCTGCATCATTTGCTGTTCGACGACCGCGACTACCCGCGCCTGGGCAACCTCATCAAATGCAACCCAGCGATCAAAAGCCTCGCCGACCGCGATGCCCTGCGCCAGGCACTGCTCAGTGATCGCCTCGATGTGATCGGCAGCGACCACGCGCCCCACACTTGGGCGCAGAAGCAACTACCCTATTTTGATGCGCCGGCCGGGCTACCCTTGGTACAACACGCCCTGCCCGCGCTGCTGGAATTGGTGGCCGATGGCCTGTTGCCGCTGACCACACTCGTCGCCAAAACCAGCCACCGCGTGGCGGATCTGTTTCGGATTCCCGATCGCGGTTACCTGCGTGAAGGCTACTGGGCCGACCTGGTACTGATCCGGGCCGAGCCCACACCCGTGGCGGTGGCCGACCAGCCGATCCTTGCCCAGTGCGGCTGGACGCCTTTCGCCGGGCGAACGTTTCGCCATCGCGTGGCCACCACGCTGGTAAGCGGGCAAATTGCCTGGCATGACAACCGAATCCATGACGGCTGTCAGGGTTTGCCTTTGCGGTTCATGGGTTAAATCCGTTCTACCGACCACCGTTACCGAGCGCCTTAGACCATGATCCGCATCACCCTGCCAGACGGCTCCTTGTGTGAATACGATCAGCCCCTTTCCGTGTTTGAGGTGGCGGCCAGCATCAGCCTGCCCCTGGCCCGCGCAGCGGTGGCCGGGCGGGTGGACGGCGTGCAAGTGCACAGTGCATTCATGATCGAGGGCGACGCCCGCGTCAGCATCATCACCCCACGCGAGCCCGAGGGGCTGGAGATCCTGCGCCACTCCTGCGCGCTGCTGCTGGCCATGGCCGTCAAGCAGCTGTACCCGCACGCACGCTTGCGTGCCGGGGCGGTGCTGGGGGATGGGTTTTCCTATGAATTCGCCTGCGACCAGGCCCTGGACGACGCCGCGCTGACCGCCCTGCAAGCGCGCATGCAGGCCCTGGCGGCCACCAACCACGCCTTTCGCCGCGAACCGACAAGCCGCGAGCAGGCCTTGGCGTTGTTCCGCCAGCGCCGTGAGCCGTACTTCGTGGAGCAACTGCACGCCCTGGCGGATGACGCACAGGTGACGCTGTATCGGCTCGTCGATTTCATCGCCCCCCACCCCGGCCCGCTGATTCCATCGAGTACGATCCTGCAAGCCTTCAGCCTCACCCACCTGCGCAGCCTGCATTCGGCCAGCGGCGTACTGCACCGCATCTACGGCACTTGCTGGCCGTCGCCGGCGGAACTGCACACCTGGAGCCGCCCGCCGCTAGCCGTGGTGCTGAGCATCAACGAGGACCAAGCCGAGTACGCCCAAGGGATAGTCGAGGCCCTGCGCCGCGCCGGCATCCAGGCCAAGGGCGACCTGCGCGACGAGAACATCAGCCACAAACTGCGCGAACACCGTGCCCTGCACGTGCCCTACCTGCTGGTGGTGGGCGAAAAGGAGCAGAGCGCCGGGTTCGTCAGCGTGCGCAGCCACGAGGGCGAAGATTTGGGGCGCATGAGTGTGGAGGGCTTTGTGCAGCGGCTCGCAGGCGGGGGCGGCCGCGCGCGAGTGTGCGGCGCGCCTGAACCGCTGTGTCGCGCGGAGGATTTTTAGGGCTGCTGCGCAACCCCGGCTGCCCCACGGCGGCGAACATCAGGCGCGGGGTTTGACCGCCCCGCATTCCTGCCCCAACCAAACGGCGCGGGTGTCGAGGCTGCCTTTTTGCTGTTGGCCGACAGCGTTGAAGGTGCCGCTGACTTTAGTGGTGAACTCCCGGTCGCTGAGGAAATGCGCCACGCCCGTGCCCTGGGCCTTGGGGCAACTGAAGCGGAACTTCCACTGCTGGCCGTTACGCTCGGTCACTTGCTGCTGGCAGCCCGATTGCGGGTCTTGCAGCGGAATGCTGTCGGTTTTTACCTGCTCAGGGGTCAGGCACACGCGGATGCCTTTGCCGCCCATGGTGATGCCCTGCTTCTCCAGCATCGCCTGCTGCTCGGGGGTCATCTGGTTCTTTAATTGGCCAAGGATCAACTGCAAATCCGGCAGGTTCTGGTCGTCGACCTTCATATTGCTGGAGGTCAACTCCCACAAACCTGGTTGCAGCATCTGCGCCTGGGCGGCGACAGGAAGCGACACGCCAACAGCCATGGCCAAACCCAGCAGACGAACGTTCATCGCATGACTCCTAGAAGATAGTGGCCGTTAGACGCCGGCCACGGGCTTAGGTTGCACGGCCAATTAAATAGCGACATCGGCCGTGGAACATGGTCTGTTAGGCATTGAATCTTCAGGAGCAAGGTTGCCCCATGGATTACTTCGGCCCGCATGTGTTCGGCTATCTGATCGCGATCATTCACCTTCTGGGGATGATCGCCGCGATCCACGCCGTGTTGACCGTCAGGACCGCCCAAGGCGCCATTGCCTGGGCCATGTCGCTGTTGTTCATTCCCTATTTCACCCTGGTGCCCTACCTGATTTTCGGCCGCAGCACCTTCGACGCCTACATCAAGGCGCGGCGCCAGGCCAACACCGAAATGCACAAAGCCATCATCGCCCTGAACTGGCGCCCCTGGATCGAAGAAGCCCTCGCCGCCCGTGCCTCGAACGCCTACGCCTCGCTGCGGGCGATGCCCAAGCTTGGGCGTATGCCGTGCCTGGCGAACAACCAGGTGCGCCTGCTCATCAATGGCGAGGCGACCTTCGCGGCGATTTTCGAGGCCATCGGCCAGGCCCGCGAAGCGGTGTTGATCCAGTTTTTCATCATCCACGACGACCGCCTCGGCCGGCGCCTGCAAGCCCTGCTCCGGAAAAAAGCCGCCGAGGGCGTCGCGGTGTACCTGCTCTACGACCGCATCGGCAGCCATTCCCTGCCCCACGCCTATGTGCAGCCGCTGCGCGATGCCGGGGTGCAAGTCAAAGCCTTCGCCACCCGCAGCGGTTGGCTCAACCGCTTCCAGGTCAACTTTCGCAACCACCGCAAAATTGTGGTGGTCGACGGCGTGCTGGGTTTTGTCGGCGGCCACAACGTGGGGGATGAGTACCTGGGGCAAAAACCGCCCCTGGCACCCTGGCGCGACACCCACGTGCAGGTCAGCGGCCCGGTGGTGGCGTGCCTGCAAGAGTCGTTCGCCGAAGACTGGTTCTGGGCCGCGCGGCAACTGCCGCCGCTGATCCTGCCCCAGGCCTACCCGGATGACGGCGTGCTCTGCCAGGTGCTGGCCAGCGGCCCAGCGGATGACTTTGAAACCTGCTCGCTGTTTTTCGTGGAAGCCATCCACGCCGCCACCACGCGGGTGTGGATCACCAGCCCCTACTTCATCCCCGATGAAGCGGTGTTCGCGGCGCTGCGCCTGGCCGTGCTGCGCGGCGTCGATGTGCGCCTGCTACTGCCGTCGCGCCCGGATCACCGGGTGGTGTACGCGGCCTCCAGCCTGTTCGCCTTTGAAGCGGTGCGCGCCGGGGTGCGGGTGTTCCGCTACCTGCCGGGGTTCCTGCACCAGAAAGTGGTGCTGGTGGACGACGAAATCAGCGCCATCGGCAGCGCCAACCTGGACAACCGTTCGTTTCGCCTGAACTTTGAAGTGATGCTGCTAACCGTCGACCCGGCGTTCGCCAGCGAGGTGGAACACATGCTCAACGAGGACTTCGCCCAGGCCCGGGAAATCGCCAAGGAAGAAAGCCGGGAAACCCACCGCCTACAACAACTGGGCATGCGGGTCGCCCGGCTGATTTCGCCGATTCTCTAGCGGTAGATGTCGTCGCGGGTCCACGGCAATTCATGGCTGCCGTCGGCGTGGGGTTTGACGGCGAGGATCTGGTGCAGGTTGATCCAGCCCTTGGCGAAGGCATAGGCGCACCCGGCCAGGTACAGGCGCCAAATACGCAGCGCCTGTTCCGGCACTTGCCGGGTGGCGGCTTCCAGGTTGTCTTCCAGGCGTTCGCTCCAGTGGTCCAGGGTGCGTGCGTAGTGCAGGCGCAGGCTTTCAACGTCAACGATTTCCAGCCCCGCCTCGCTGATTTCGGCGCTTATCATCGCCAGGTGCGGCAGCTCACCATTGGGGAATACGTAGCGCTCGATGAACTCACCCGCGCCCCGCCCTACTGGCCGGCCGTCGGTGTGTTTGGCGGTGATGCCGTGGTTCATCACCAACCCGCCCTCGCGCACCGCGCCGAACAAAGTGCGGCAGTACTGCGCCAGGTTGGCGTGGCCGACGTGCTCGAACATGCCAACACTGACCACTTTGTCGAAGCGACCGTCCTGGGGCAGGTCGCGGTAATCGAGCAGCTTGAGTTCGACCTGGCCTTGCAGGCCTTCGGCCGCCACCCGTTCTTGGGCCATGCTCAGTTGCTCTTTGCTCAGGGTGATGCCGAACACCTGGGCGCCGAATTCCCGCGCGGCGAACCGCGCCAACCCGCCCCAACCGCAGCCTACGTCCAGCAGGTAATCGCCCGGTTGCAGGCGCAGCTTGCGGCACAGGTGGCGGAACTTGGCCTGTTGGGCTTGCTCCAGGCTTTCGCTGCCGGTTTCAAAGTAGGCGCAGGAGTAGGCCATGTCGCTGTCCAGCCACAGCTGATAGAAGGCGTTGGACAGGTCGTAGTGATAGGAAATGGCCGCCGCGTCGGTGGCCTTGTCGTGGTGGCTGCGCACGGGTTGGCCATGTTCGTCTTCGGCCACCAGGGCCTGGCTCCACTCGTCGCAAACGCGGATCACCTCATTGATCGAGCCTTCGAGTTCCAGCTTGCCTTCGACGAACGCGGCCCCGAGCAGGTCCAGGCTGGGGTGGTTGAATTGGGTCACCAACTGCGGGTCCTTGACCACGATAGTGACGCTGGGCTCCGGGCCCAGGTTGAATTCGTGGCCATCCCAGAGCCTAAGGCGCAGCGGTAACTGCAGATTCTGCAAGGCCGGCGGTAGTTGCGCGAGCATGGCAAACCTCCCTTGTGTCAGACACCTGAAAAATGAGGGTAGACCATCCGGAAAAAACAGCGGCTCACGAACTGGCCGCAAAACCGGGTCAGACCCTGCGTTGCAGCAGGCCATCGTGCACCCACTGCTTGAGCCACGTTGCCGCTTGCAGCGGGGCCTCCTCGCTATAGGTGACTGCCAATTCGCAGCACAGTTCGGAAAAACTCCAGCGCCCCTCGACCATCGCACAAAAGGCCCGCGCCTCAGGCCCGGCAAGGCTGCGGTACTGGCAGTGGCGCTCGGCGCGCCACACCAGGCAGGTCTCGGCGGTGGGCAAACGATGGCTGCCGGGAAACTCGGTTTGCGCCTTCACCGCTTGCCACAAGGCGAGGCTGTTGTAGTGGCATTCAAGCAGTTGCACGCTGGGGTGGCGCTGTACCCGCAGGCCCGGCCATTCGACGGACGGCAGGCGCGCCATCTGTTCCAGGGTCAAGGGCATGCCGTTGTGGGCATCAAAGGCCAGGGTGAAAGCCCATTCCAGTTGCGCCAACTCTGCCAGCGGCGCGCCCTGCTCGGGCACCAGGTGGCGGCTGATGAATTGTGCGAACCCCCGGCCCAGCCAGCGCAGGCTGAAGTGCGCCGACGGCGACTGGCGCACGTAGGCCAGGGCCAGTTGATCGAACTCTTCGTCCCCCAGCCAATGGTGAACGGTCGGATAGTCGCCGCGCAGCACCTCCAGCAACCGCGCCTGGTAGGCGTTGTGATAGATCGCCAGCCCCCGGCTCACGTCCAGGCTCGGGCCGCCGATCAGGCTGGCGCCCAGCGACGGGTCGGCCGTTGGCGATTGGCCCAGTAGGTAATCTTCGAAAACTTGTTGCCATTCATTCAGGCGCATAGCGACCTCCCGGCCAAGGCCGCTTGCCCCAGTTCACGGGCGGTTTGCAGTTCGGCCAGCAACTCGTTGAAGGGCGGGAAATGGTCGTCGCGCTCCAGCAACGTGGCCACCGGCCCCAGGTGCGCAAGGGTGCGTTGATAGAGCGCCCACACCGGGTCGCTGACCGGCGCGTCGTGGGTGTCGATCACGTAGTCGCCATAGTCGCTATGACCGGCCAGGTGCAGTTGGCGGATGCGGTGGGCCGGCAGGGCCTGGATAAACGCCCAAGGGTCAAACCCATGGTTGCGGGAGCTGACGTAGACGTTGTTGACGTCCAGCAGCAGCTCACAGCCACTGAGGTCACTGAGGGCGGCGAGAAACGCCCACTCGCTGAACTCGTCGGCGCCTGCACGCACATAGCTGGAAACGTTCTCCAGCACCAAGGGCCGCTGCAACATGTCCTGCACCTGGCGCACCCGCGCGGCGACGTAGTGCAGGCTTTCTTCGGTGTAGGGCAGCGGCAGCAGGTCATGCAATTGGTGCGCGTCGCCACGGCTCCAGCACAGGTGATCGGAAACCCAGGCCGGCCGCACGCGCTCGGCCAGGTGCTGGAGGCGATCGAGGTAATCGCGGTCCAGGGCATGGGGCCCGCCAATGGACAAGGACACACCGTGCATCACCACGGGGTAGCGCTCGACGATGGCGTCCAGGTAGTACAAGGCCTTGCCACCCTGGACCATGTAGTTTTCGGAGACGATCTCGAACCAGTCCACCGGCGGCGATTGCTCCAGTATCTGCGCGTAGTAGGCACTGCGCAGGCCCAGACCGTAGCCCGGACCTAGAAGGGAAACAGACATGGGGGGAATTCCTTGAATAAAAAAGGCGCAGGGGCGGATTCGCCGCTGCGCCACCACCGAGGTGTGGGTTACTCGCCGACTTTGCCACCGGCTGCGTCGCACTCTGCCTTGGTCATGCTCTTGAAGCCCTGGCCTTTGCAAGCTGCCTGGCCTTTGCAGGAGATGTCGCCGGTCTTGCAGTCGTTCATGCCTTTGCAGGAGGTCACACCGTAGCAATGCACCTTGGCGTCGTCAGCAGCCTGAGCTTGGGTGGCGACACCGGCAAATAGCGTGGCAGCAGCGAAGGCGAGAGCGGCGCCAGTAGCGGTGGTTTTGATGGTCATGGGGTGAATCCTCGATAAGACGTTGGGAAATCGACCGAACCCAATGTTCGGTTGCGACAGAGCTCTAGAGAGAAGCCCTATCCGCCCGTTACAGGCCCCTGAAAAAATGTGTTCCACGTGGAACGCTCCGAATGCTCTGTGGCTTGAATGCCGTGTGGATCTGCCTTTTCCTCGCCAGCGAGCGTCGTACTGACAGCCCGCCACCGTTGGTAGTTTTTAAACACCGCGTGCCGGGCATTTGTGGCAATAATCCACGCTCGTTTGCGCAAGACAAGGAAAGGTCAAACCCATGCTCTCCATCTACCAACTCAAGCCCCGCTTCCAGAACCTGCTGCGCCCCTTGGTACAACGCCTGTACGACAACGGCACCACCGCCAATCAGGTCACGGTGCTGGCCGCAGTGGTGTCGGTGCTGATCGGCGTGCTGATTGCCTGCTTTGCCGATCACCTGTGGCTGTTCGCCCTGGTGCCGCTGTGGATGATTGTGCGCATGGCGCTCAACGCCGTGGATGGCATGCTCGCCCGCGAATTCGGCCAGCAATCGCCCTTGGGCGCGTACCTCAATGAACTGTGCGACGTGGTGGCCGATGCCGCGCTGATCTTGCCGTTCGCCTGGGTGCCTGGGGTCAGCCCGATGCTGGTGGTGGCCGTCGCGCTGTTGGCGGCGTTCGTCGAATACGCCGGTGTGCTTGGCCCGATGGTGGGTGCCAGCCGCCGCTATGACGGGCCCACGGGCAAAAGCGACCGCGCTTTTCTCTTCGGCTTCATGGCCACCGCCATCGCCCTCGGCTGGTACTCCACCGGTTGGCTCAATGGCCTGTTGCTGGCAATTGCCGGCCTGTCGGTCGTGACGCTGGTCAAACGGGTCCGCGAGGGCCTCAAAGAAGCTTCCCAAGCCAAGCCTTGCGCATAAGGACATCGCCATGCGTGACACCCAACAGTTGACCTTCACCACCCACGACGGCGTAGAGCTGTTCTACCGCCATTGGCCCGCGATCACCCAGGAAGCCGGGCAACCGCGCCAAGCGGTGATGTTGTTCCACCGTGGCCACGAACACTCGGGGCGCATCGCCCACCTGGTGCAGGAACTCGACCTGCCCGGGTTCGACTTTTTCGCCTGGGACGCCCGCGGCCATGGCCAGTCCCCTGGCGCCCGTGGCGACAGCCCAAGCTTCGCCACCAGCGTGCGCGACGTGCAGACCTTCTGCGATCACCTGGGCACCAGCCACGGTATTGGCGAAGAAAACATCGCCGTGATCGCGCAAAGCGTCGGCGCGGTGATCGCTGCCACTTGGGTGCACGACTACGCGCCGCGTATCCGCGCCCAAGTGCTGGCCTCGCCGGCCTTCAAGGTCAAGTTGTACGTGCCGTTCGCCCGCCCGGGCCTGGCGTTGATGCGCAAACTGCGCGGCAACTTCTTCGTCAACAGTTACGTCAAGGCACGCTTCCTCAGCCACGACCCGGAGCGCGTCGCAAGCTACGACAGCGACCCGCTCATCACCAAGGCGATCTCGGTGAATGTGCTGCTGGGCCTGTACGAGGCCGCCGACCGAGTGGTCGCCGACGCCCAGGCGATTCAGGTGCCCACCCAGTTGCTGATTTCCGGCAGCGATTTCGTCGTGCACCGCAAACCCCAGGAGCAATTCTTCCAGCGCCTGGGCAGCCTGCAAAAAGAGCAGCACATCCTCCCCGGTTTTTTCCACGACACCCTCGGCGAGCGCGACCGCGCCTCGGCGGTGGCCAGTGCGCGGCGCTTTATCCTGCACAACTTCGCCCGCCCGCTGAGCCGCCCCAGCCTGCTGGACGCCGACCGCGTTGGCGTGTTGTGCGCCGAGTCCGAAGCCCTGGCCGCGCCCCTGCCCCACAACTCACTGCGCGACCTGTACTGGCGCATGACCCGCGCCAGCATGGGCCTGGGCAGCAAGCTGTCGGCCGGGGTGAAGCTGGGTTTTGACACCGGTTTCGACTCCGGCAGCACCCTGGATTACGTCTACCGCAACCGCCCCACCGGGCACACCGCCCTGGGCCGGATGATCGACCAGAACTACCTCAACTCCATCGGCTGGCGCGGCATCCGCCAACGCAAGTTGCACGTCGAAGAACTGCTACGCCTGGCCATGCAACGCCTGCGCGACGCCGGGCAAGCAGTGCGCATCGTCGATATCGCCGCCGGCCACGGCCGCTACATCCTTGAAGCCTTGCAGGGTGTAAGCCCGTTGCCCGAATCGATCCTGTTGCGCGACTACAGCGACATCAACGTGCGCGACGGCAGCGCGCTGATCGAAGAAAAAGGCCTGGGCACCATCGCCCGCTTCATCAAGGCCGACGCCTTCGACCGCGCCGACCTCGCGGCCCTGGAGCCCAAGCCAAGCCTGGCGGTGGTTTCCGGTTTGTATGAGTTGTTCGCCGATAACGCCATGGTCGGCCAGTCACTGGCCGGGCTCGGCGACGCGGTGCCGGTGGGCGGTTACCTTGTGTACACCGGCCAGCCGTGGCACCCGCAACTGGAGCTGATCGCCCGTGCCCTGACCAGCCACCGCCAGGGCCAGGCCTGGGTAATGCGCCGCCGCAGCCAGGCGGAAATGGACCAATTGGTCGAAGCCGCAGGCTTTCGCAAACTCACCATGCGCGTCGATGAATGGGGGATTTTCAGCGTGTCCCTGGCACAGCGGGTGCAATGATGGGCGCCACTGCCCGCGAACCCGGGCTGTTCAAACCGGCGCTGCTGTGGCTGCTGCTGTTGGCGCCGCTGTTCTTCACCACCTACGGTTTCGCCACGTGGGTCACCGCCCAGCGCAGCGATGTGCCGAGCCTGGTGTTCGCCTGGGAAAGCCATATGCCGTTCTGGGCCTGGACCATCGTGCCCTACTGGTCCATCGACCTGCTTTACGGCTTTTCCCTGCTGCTGCCCAACAGCCGCGCCGAACTCAAGCGCCACGCCTTGCGCCTGCTCAGCGCGCAAGCCATCGCGGTGAGTTGCTTTTTGCTCTGGCCGCTGCGCTTCACCTTCCAGCGCCCGGAACTGGACGGCGTGTTCGGTTGGTTGTTCGACGTGCTCACGGGGTTCGACAAGCCGTTCAACCAGGCACCGTCCCTGCACATCGCCCTGCTGGTGGTGCTGTGGGTGTGCTTTGCGCGCCACACCCAAGGGCTGTGGCGGTGGCTGGTGCATGGCTGGTTCGCATTGATCGGCGTCTCGGTGCTGACCACTTACCAACACCACTTCGTCGACGTGCCCACCGGCGCCCTCGCCGGTTGGCTGTGCGTGTGGCTGTGGCCGCTGGACCGGCCCAGCCCACTGGCGCGCCTGCGCCTGAGCGCAGCCCCGCAGCGGCGCCGGTTGGCCGTGCGCTATGCCCTGGGCGCGGCGCTGTTCGGCGCGCTGGCGGGGTTGCTCGGCGGCTGGGGCCTGTGGCTGATCTGGCCCGCCGTGGCCTTGCTGCTGGTGGCGCTGAACTACGCCGCGCTCGGCGCCGAAGGCTTTCAGAAAGGCGCCGATGGCAACTTGAGCGCCGCCGTGCGCTGGCTGCTGGCGCCGTACCTGGCCGCGGTGTGGATCAATTCGCGGCTATGGACCCGCGCCCATCCGCAACCCGATGAAGTGGTCGATGGCGTGTGGCTGGGGCGCATTCCCACCCCAGCAGAGCTGGAGGCCAGCCCCTTCAGCGCGGTGCTGGACCTGTGCGCCGAGGCCTCGCTGCCGGCCCGTGGCGTAGCTTATTGCAGCGTGCCGGTGCTGGACCTGACGCCGCCCAGCGTCGAGCAGTGCCTGAGCGCCGCGCAAGCCATCGACCGCTTGCGCCAACAGGGCCCGCTGTTGGTGTGCTGCGCCCTGGGCTACTCGCGCAGTGCCACCGCGGTGGCGGCTTGGCTGCTATTCAGTGGCCGTGCCGTCAGCGTCGAAGCGGCGCTGATCCAGTTGCAACGCGCCCGCCCGCAGGTGGTGCTGCACGCCGCCCATCGCCAGGTGCTTGCGCAGTTTGCCGCGCAGTTGGAGAAACCCCATGGCCACTGACATGACCCTGTTCAGCGTCGCCGCCCTGCTGCGCCGAGGCCAAGCCCTGGATCGCCTGGCCACCGCGCTGACGGTACTGGCCGTGGCCGGCGCGTTGGCCCAGGCCTGGCTCGCGCCGCCCAACCCTTGGCTGCTGGCCTGGAGCGCGGCGCTGCTGGTGCTGGGCTTGCTGGAGAAGTACTGGGCCCTGCGCGTGGCCTTCGACGCCGAGTTGTTCCAGCGCCTGGCGGACGACCCGCAAGCGCTGGCGGAAAAAACCCGCGACCTCGATCAAGCCTTGGTCAGCCTCGGCCTGCTCGCCCCCACCCGCACCGCGCGGCCGTGGCCCGAACGCACGCGGGGCGCTCTGGCGCTGCTGCGGCGCCAGGCCCTGGCGGTCGGTGCGCAAGCCCTGCTCACACTGGGTTTGCTTGTGTCTTTTGCCGGATAAGGAATGCCCATGCTCGAACCTCTGGTCGCTACCCTCATCACCTCCGCTGCACGCACCGTCACGGGGGCGCGCAGCCTGTGGCTCGGTTGCGCGCCGACGCCGGTGCAACGCATCTACTTCGCCAACCACAGCAGCCACGGCGATTTCGTCCTGCTCTGGGCCTCGCTGCCGCCGGCCCTGCGCCGCGCCACGCGGCCAGTGGCAGGCAGCGATTACTGGCTCAAGAGCCCGTTGCGCCGCTACATCATCAACCGGGTGTTCCACGGTGTGCTGGTGGACCGCGACCGCAAGGACGCCACCAGCAGCCCGCTACAACCCATGCTCGATGCCCTGGAAAACGGCGATTCGCTGATTATCTTCCCCGAGGGCACCCGCAACCTGGAGGACGGCTTGCTGCCGTTCAAGAGTGGCCTCTACCACCTCACCCAGGCCTATCCCCAGGCCGAACTGGTGCCGGTGTGGATCGCCAACCTCAACCGCGTCATGCCCAAGGGCCGCGTGCTGCCCCTGCCACTGCTGTGCACCCTGAGTTTTGGCGCGCCGCTGGCCCTGGGCGAAGACGAAAGCAAAGAGCAGTTTCTGGCCCGCAGCCGCGATGCGCTGCTAGCCCTGGCCCCGGAGCAGGCGTAAATGGATAAGCAAACCCAACTGTTGTTCGCCGGCATCGGCGTGATTCTGCTGCTGGCCTCGTTGATCGGCGGCCTGCTGAAACTGCGCAACCGTGGCACGCCCAACCCGGTGATCGACAACCTCAACGCCCGCATCAACGCCTGGTGGGTGATGGTGCTGGTGATCGGCATCGCCTTCTGGCTGGGCACCAGTGCGGTGATCCTGTTGTTCTACGCGGTGTCGTTCTACGCCCTGCGCGAATTCATGACCCTCACCCCCACCCGGCGCAGCGATTACCCGGCGCTGGTGGCCGCGTTCTACCTCGCCCTACCGCTGCAATACCTGCTGATCTACTTCGACTGGTACGGCTTGTTTTCGATCTTCATTCCGGTCTACGTGTTCCTGCTACTGCCGATCCTCGCGTCCCTGGGCGGTGACAGCACGCACTTTCTGGAACGCGCGTCGAAGGTGCAGTGGGGGCTGATGATCGCCGTGTTCTGCGTGTCATTCGTGCCCGCGCTGTTGACCCTGGACATCGCCGGGTACGAGGGCCGCAACCTGCTGCTGATCGCCTACCTGGTGATCGTTGTGCAGCTCTCGGATGTGCTCCAGTACGTGTGCGGCAAACTGTTTGGCAAACGCAAGATCGCCCCGCGGTTGTCGCCGTCGAAAACCGTCGAAGGCTTTGTCGGCGGCGTGCTGCTGGCGTCGCTGATCGGCGCGGCGTTGTGGTGGATCACCCCGTTCAACCCGTGGCAATCGTTCCTCATCGCCCTGCTTATCAACCTGCTGGGGTTCGCCGGGGGCATTGTGATGTCCGCGATCAAACGCGACCGCGGGGTGAAGGACTGGGGCCACATGATCGAGGGCCACGGCGGTATGCTCGACCGCCTCGACTCGGTGTGCTTCGCCGCACCGATCTTCTTTCATCTGGTGCGCTATTGGTGGACTTGAGGGCGCTATCGCGAGCGGGCTCGCTCCCACAGCGGCCATACAACCCTGTGGGAGCGAGCCCGCTCGCGATGGGGCCTCAAGCCTTGCGCCGCCGGCTGATTAGCCACAGCCCCGCCGCGACGAACACCCCTACACCACCGTAGGTCACCCAGGTTTTGTACGGCCGCAGTTGCGCGCGCACCTCGCCGACGGCCTGGGTCACGTAGCGCTGGTTGATCCCGCTGAAATCCGGGGCCTGGCATTGGGAGCCGAAGTTCTCCGCCCACCACACGTAAGGCCCTTGGGCCACGTAGCGGCGGTAGTAGGTTTTCTCCTGTTCGCTGCCGCGGGTCCAGGTGGCTGCGTGGCATAGCACGGCGGCAAAGGCCTGGCTGGTGTGGGGCAGGAAGTCGGCGGCGCGGTTGGCCAGGTCGGCGGCGACCCAGCGGTAGTGGTAGCGCTCGTCCGGTTGGGCGGCGCTGGCCTGATGGCGCTGTACTTCGCCGGCACTGACAAAATCCCCGGCCACGAGCGCGTCGCCGCCCAGGCTGAAGCCGCCATCGAGCGAGGCGAAGTCCGGGGCCATTTCATAGCCCAAAAACTCCATCCCGTGGTCCCGCGCCAAAGTGCCCGCCCAGTAGTACGCCGGGGCGCGGCTGCCAGGCAGCCAACTGGACTCGGCCTCGCGCCGCAACTCGCCATAACCTTGGGCCGCACCGCGCACCTCAGGGTCGGCGAAGTAGGCCAGTGCCTCGTCGAAGCGCCCTTCGCGCATCATCCGCCGCCCCAATAAGTTACGCAGGCGCGCCGCCACCGGCAGCGGCACGTAGTTGGCGCGGTCCTCGTCACTCAATTGCGGCGGCGCCGGCACCTGGGCATCGACGTACTGCTTGAGTTCATCGAGGGTCAGCACCCGCTCGGCCACGGTGGCGGCGTCGAACCAATAGACATCCTGGCTGCGATAGAGCTGCTCGAAGGCTTGCAGGTAATCGCCGCGCTCCAGGGCCAGGATCGCGCTCTCGCCTTCCACCCGGCAGCGCGGTTGCAGCGATTCCAGGTCGCCATCCGGCCCGCGTTGCAGGCCCCACGACTCTTCCTGGGGGAAGGCCTTGGCCGCTTGCGCATAGGCGCTGGCGGCGGCGCTTTTATCGCCGGCGCGCAACGCCAGTTTGGCCCGCAGCCACCAGGCCAGGCCGCTGTCGCCAGCGTGTTCGAGGAAGGCCTGGGTTTGGGCGTAGTCGCCCTGCTGGTAGTTCAACGCCGCGAGGCGATCGGCGTTTTCCAGGCTGCCCTGGGTGCTGTTTTGCAGCAGCTTGATGAGGTTTTTTTCGCCGCTGGGTTGGTCGCCGAACGACCAGCCCAAGCGGCTGATAAGGGATGCCGTGAGCAGGGTCTGCACCGGTTTGCCCTGGAGTTGCTGGGCCAATTGCTCGGAGGGCAAGGCACGCAGTTCGCTCGCCACTTGCTTGAGGGAGCTGTAGCCCACCGCTGAGCCGTGCAGGTTTTGCGCGGCGTACAGGCCGATGGCGCCGTTCCAGTCGCCACTGGCCTTGGCCACGCGGGCCTGTTCACCGAGGCTGGCCACGCCCAGCTCCAGCGGGTCGCTCAGGCCTTCGATGCTCATCTGCCGGGCCTGTTCGAACGCCTGGATGGCTTGGCTGCGCAACTGGGCGCGGTGCAGGGGTTCGCTGTCATCGAGGCTCAAGGCATACAGCGCGCGGCCCAGGGAATAAGCGGCCCAGGTGCTGCGCAGCGGGCGCAACTCGCTGGGCAGCGCCAGCACTTTGCGCAGGTAGGTGGCGGCCAGTTCATGGTCGCCGGCGGCGAACGCCACGGCGCCGGCGGTGTAGAAGCTCAATTCATAGGGCAGGCCCGCGCCTTGCGCCTCGACTTCACGGGCATCGCTCAATTGCCGCAAGCGGCCCACCAATGCCTGCTGCGGCGGGGTCAGGCCCAATTGCTCGGCCTTGTCCCGCGCAGCCTGGTCGGTGGGCGCGGCGTAGTAGCTTTCGTCGGGGTTGTAGGTCAGGGCACTGGCGTCCTTCAACCCGGGGATGCGTTGGCCCAAACGGGTGATTTCATTGCCGAACTCGGTTTCGGGCAATTGCCCCAGCGTCGCGCCGCGGTTGTCCAGCAGGCGCATGGGGAAGTCCGGCCCGCAGGCCAGCGCCGTGCCCAGCGGTAGGCTGAGGCTCAGGCACAGCAGGTGACGCGGCCATTTAGAGACGAACATGTGAAGCTCCTTGATCGATTTTTGTACAGCGGGCCCAGCCGATAGCGCGCAAGGCGCCTGCTGGCAAACGGCCTTGTTGCAGACGGGTAAAGACAAGTTGTCCGGGGTTTCGTTGCACGGCGTAGCCGGCCAGGGCATCCACCGCCTCGCATTCGCCGACCGCCAGTTCCAGGCGTTCGGGCAAGGGGCTGTCGAGGTTGCCGTCGTTGCCCAGGCGAATGTCATAGAGCCCGGCGCGCTCGCTCAGGTGCAGTTGCAGCGGGCTGTGCAAGGCATCGCCCCG
The DNA here is from genome assembly GCF_059862705.1 of Pseudomonas sp. MF08817. Classification (NCBI taxonomy): domain Bacteria; kingdom Pseudomonadati; phylum Pseudomonadota; class Gammaproteobacteria; order Pseudomonadales; family Pseudomonadaceae; genus Pseudomonas; species Pseudomonas sp. MF08817. The sequence continues at coordinate 51,709 of NZ_JCBCUY010000027.1, read as the reverse complement.
CGCCACGGCGCGCAGGGTCGCCAGGCTCCAGGCGCGGCGATCCCCGGCCAGCGGCAGGCGGAACCAGATCAGCCCCGCCAGATGAGCCGGCGGTGCCTGGCGCAGTTGCGCGGCGAGGGCGGCCAGTTGCACGGGGTCGGCCATTAATTCGCGGCGCTGGCCAGGACGCTCCAGAGGCACTTCGCTTTCCACCAGCGGGGCGCCGCTGCCGCTGGTCAGCAGGCCCACACCGTAGGCGGGCAAGGCCAGGTAGAAGGGTTTATCGGTCACGCGGCTCCAGCTTGCGGCCCAGGTTTTCGCCTGGGCCGGGTCGAACAGCCCCAGCTCTGGGCGGCTCACGGCGTGCACTTGCAGCACGCTGCTGTCCACGCTGTGCAGCAACGCCGGCAGGTCGGGGCTGGCCAGCCACGCGGGCAGCGCGGTGATGCTCAGCTTCAACCTGGGCGGCAGGCTGGCGCGCAGGCCCTGGAGAAACGCCCCGTAGCCCGCCAGCCGCGCATTGCCGGCGTCGTGGTCGATTTCCACGCCCGTCACGTTCAGGCCCAAGGCTTGCCAGTCGGCCAGCAGTTGCTGGATGTGCGCGGTGATGTCCTGAGAATCAAGCGCCGGCAACTGGCCGTCGAGGCGGATCACCGCAATCAGCGGGCGGCCATCGCGCTTGAGCAGCGCACCCTCGACCCGCGCCCGCCGCCAGCCGTCCCCGGGGAAGGCTTGCAGCGCCAGCACGCGCAGGGTGGAAAAGTCATCACGGGTGTGGGCCAGCGCCTCGTCGTGGGCAGCGGTCCATTGCCGTTGCCAGACGTAGAGCTGTTGGTCCAGGGGCGGTGCGTCTACAGGGCTGCACGCCCCGAGCAAGGCAAACAGCGCCGCCAGGGCGGGGCCGCGAAGGAAAAGGGAGGTGAACATAGGGGCCTTGAGCGAAAAGAAAAACACCCTCAGGGAGCGAGCCTGCTCGCGACAGCGATGCTCCAGTCACATCAGCATCAATGCACCGGGGCCATCGCGAGCAGGCTCGCTCCCACAACTGCTGGCGAGGCCCGCCAGCCTACTCAGGCATAGGCTGGCGAGCAATGGCGGCGGCGTTTTCTTCGCCCTGGCGGCGGCTTTCGAGGCGTTTGACCAACCGCGAGCCACGGTTGCGCATGGGCAGTTCGACGAGGCGGTAGCTCAGTTCGCTGAGCACCACGATCAACCCCAGCGCCAGGCCCAGCAGCAGCCACGGGTAGGCGTAAGGGTTGGGCCCGCCCGCCTCTTGCAGGCGAAAGCACACTTCGCGCAGGAAGAAGTACACCGGCACGTGGATCAGGTAGATGCCATAGGAGCGGCTGCCGACCCAGGTCAGCAGGTCTTTGAGTTTGCCCCGTGGGAACAGGTAGTCGCGGTTGTAGGACGCCACCCACACCAGCACCCCACAGATCACTGCAATCGCGCCAATCCGGTATTCCGGCAGCAAGCGCTTGGCCGCCAACAGGCCCAGCACGCCGCTGGCCAGCACCAGCAGCGCAAGCCCCAGCCAACCGCGGCGCAGGAAGGTCGGCTCCAGGCGTTGGTAACTCGGCTTGGCGCTCCAGATCGCCAGCAGCACGCCCAACGCCAAGGCATCGGTGCGCACGGCCATCAGCAGTGAGCCCCGTTCGATGAACAATTGCGCTAGCACCAAAACCGCCAAGGCCCAGGCCAGGCGCTGGCGAAACAGCAGGATCAGCAGCGGGAACAGCAGGTAGAACTGTTCCTCCAGCGCCAGGCTCCAGTAGACGAAACTGGCGCCGTACTCGTAATTGAGCTGCGCATCGGCAAAACGGAAGTTGGCGTAGTGCAGCAGCCCCGCCAGGGTCGCCTGCACGTTGGCATGCAGCGAGCCGAATGCGCCGGAGCGGTTGAACAGCAGCGCCGCCAGCAAGATAACCGCCAGCCACAGCCACGCCGCCGGCAGCAGGCGGAACACCCGGCGAATCCAGAAGCTGCGCGCCTGCTGCCAGAACGCCTGGCGCGTGGTGCAGCCCTGCAAGGTGGGGATCAGGCTGCGGGCGATGACGAACCCGGAGATGGCGAAAAACAGGTCCACGCCCCACCAGAATTGCGCGCGCGGATCGAGGGCTTCGAGCCAGGACGCGGTACCGAGGAACAGGTTGTCGCGCATGTGGTGCAGCACCACGCCCAGCACCGCGATGCCTCGCAGCACCTCGATGTCCATGATCCGCTTGAGGCTCATGACGCGGCCTCGGGCTTGCGGGCAATGATGACCTGGCTCTTGGGCATGAAGTCATCGAGCAACTGCTTGACCGCCAAGCCGTTGGGCTGGTCGAGCAAACCCTGCCAGGCCTGCGCCCAGCCTTCCATCAGCGGCGGGTAGGGCGCGTGGATGCGGTCGCGCACCGCGCCGCTCAAGTCCTTGCCGGCGGCCCGTTCGCTGGCCCAGAAGAAGATCATCCCCATGACCCAGAAGAACCCGCAGGATTGGCGATGTTCGATCACCAACCCGGCATCTTCGATCAACGCCGCAAAGCGCTCGCGGGAGAAGATCTGGATATGGTTCGGCGACTGGTAATAGCCCGGCGGCGCGATGCCTTTTTGCAGGTGCTCGCCCACCGGGTCCGGGACGCTGATTAAAAACTGCGCACCCGGGCGGCCCATGCGCACCAGTTCGGCCATAAAGGCTTCTGGCTCGTCGACATGCTCCAGCACCTCGGTGCACACCACTTTGCTCGCGCAGCCGTCGCTCAGGGGCAACGGCAAGCTGTTGCTGACCAGGCCCAGGCATGGCGCCCGGGCTTCGCTGGCCACCCGTTGCGCCAGCTCATGGACCTTGTCGAATTCGCTGTCGGTGAAAATCACCGACGCGCCCTGGCGCACCGCGAACAGCACCGAGCCGCCCTCCCCGCAGCCGACGTCGAGCAGGGTGTCGTCCGGGGTGATGGCAAAGCCCTTGAGCAACTCGCCAGTGTCGTTCTGATACCAGCCGTCGAGCACCGCGTCTTGCAGGCCCACGTCACGCGGCGAAGGGTCGTCCATGACGATCGGCCCGCCGCTGGCAAGGCGCAGGCGCTCGGCGGCGACCAGGTCAGGCGGGTGGCCGTGGGTCTTGTGGCGATCCAGCAACTGGGCGAAAAACGGCTCCAGCCGTTCGGCGGCGGTGGCCTGGCTACAAAAATGTTCGAGGCTGCGCACCGCGTGCTCGGACATCTGCCCATAGCGTTCGCCGTCGCCCGTGGCCACTTGGTAGCTGACACGAAACGCCCGGCAGATCGACTCCCAATTGGCGGTGTAGCGCAAGGTGCGATAGGCCGAGCGGGGGTCGTGGGGCCACGCGGTGAGTTCTTCGGTGGAGTCGATGATGAAAGCGTTGTCGGGGTCGATGTAGTCGATCATCGCCGTGTTACGCGGCGCCACGGCCGGTTTACCGCACGACATGAACTCCATCAGCGGCAGGCACTGGCCTTCGCCGTAGGAGGTGTTCACCACGTAGCTGGTGGCTTGTACCAGGCGCTCGTAGTCCGCGTCGGCGAGGTAGCCGTAGATCAGCACGATGCGGCAGCGGTACGGCTGGTTCCGGTAGAGGTGATGGAGGATGCCGGTCAGCGCCTGCTCGGCGTCGTGGTGGGTGAGCTTGAGCACCAGGGTGGCGTCTTCCACGTCTCGAAAACTGGTGCAGAAGGCGCTGAGCATGTCTTCCCAGTTTTTGCGCCCGTCGCAGGGGTTGAACACCGAGGTGTAGACCACGCCATCCAGCACCAACTCGCGCGTTTGCGCAGGTGCCGTGAAGTCGATGCCGGGGCCGCTGCGAATCGCGGCCGGGGCGAAGGCTTGCAGGTCGAGCTGGCGGCTGTCCACCAGCAGGCCCTTGAGGGTCAGGCGCACCTGGCGGGCCTGGGGCTGGCAGACGAGTTGCCGGCCACGGGCGGCGAAACGGTCCCAGACCGGCGCCGGGATCGCGCAGATCGGGTAGTCGGCGCCCATGGCGTCGCGCACAGCCTTGACCGTGTAGGTGGAGTGGGTGATCGCCGCGCCGGTGGAGCGCAGCACGATGCGCCAGTCATTGCGCGGGTCGGCGTACCAGCTCTCGTTGGGAATGGTGCTGAATTCCCAGGCGAACACCGGCAGGGTCGGGCACGCGTAGTGGGTCATGGTGCGGTGCGGCGGCGAAAACGACAGGAACACGCAGTCCTCGCCCCGGGCCTGGCACTCGGCGTAGAGGCGGTCGACTTCTTCGTCCGGGTCGGTGACTTCCACCACTGTGCCCAAGCGTTCGAGCACCGGGCGGTACTCCTTGAGCACGAAGTAGTAGCTGTATTCCGAACGCCCCAGGTTCTGGGCGATGGTGCGTTGGTTGGTTTCCGAATAAATGAGGATCAGCATCAGGCTTGCTCCGCCGCGTGGCGGGCCGCAGCCGTCGCCGGTTCGTCCGCCAGGGGCAGGTTGAAGAAGATCGCCGCGCGCTGCTGCAACACCGTCACCGCGCAGTACGCCTGCATCCGCGCCTGGGCGGCGGCGGCCATTTGCGCGTAGGCATCAGGCTGGGTACGGGCCAGGCGATAGCTGGCCTGGAAGGCGTTTTTCAGTGCGCCCCAGTCCGGGCGGTGGCGGCGTGTGCGGTTGAGCTGGCGGGTGTCGTGGGGCCACAACGCCGGCTCTTCGCTCGAGGGCACCACAAAGGCCACGCTGTCGTCGATGTAATCGCCCAAAGCGCTGTGGGCCGGCGCAATGGCCGGCACGCCGCCAGCCATAAACGCCATCAACGGTAGGCACACCGCCTCGGCGCGTGAGGCGTTCACGTAGAAACTGGCGGCGTTTTGAAGCTGGGCCTGTTGCGCCGCGTCCAGTTCGCCGTACATGACCATGACCCGGCAGGAAAATGGCGACAGCTGCGTCAGCACGGTGAGCAGCGGCGTGTAGCACGCCGCCAGCGGGCAGCCTTCGATACGCAGGATCAGCGTTGCATCCGCCGTATCGCGAAAAGCCCAGCAAAACGCGCTGATAAGTTGCGGCCAGTTGTTCTGGCCTTCCTGCGGGTTGAACGTGCTGACGTAGACCACGCCGCTGACGTCGGTTTGCACCCAGTGCTGGGTGTCGGGCAAATCCAGCACCGGCACTTGCGGCTCAGGCACCGGCAGCGGTGCGGCGACGCTGGGCAGGTGTTTTGCCAGGGCTTGGTGCAGGGTATCGGGCAGCAGGTCGCGCACGCCTTCCCAGTACCAGTGGCCCAGGTAACGGCGGTCGTCGCTGGGGCTCGGCGCCACCTCGCGGCCCAAGCGGTGCAACAGCCATAGGCGCAGGTAATGGCGGGCAATGACCACGCGCCGGCGCGGGGTCAGCGGCGGCGGCAGCAAGGCATCCAGGCGCGCCTGCTCTTGGGCGGTAATCTCCACCGGCAACTCGGGCAACAGGGAATCAACCGACAGCCCCAGCGTACGGGTGTCCAACAGGCAACCTTGGAGCTGGATCGGCGAATCGGTTTTGACCGGCGCGGGCAACGGTTGATCGGCCAGTTGCGGCCACTGCATGGCGGGCAGCACCAGGATCGGGAAGTCCTCGCCCATGGCCTTGCGCACGGTGCCGGCGGTGTGTTCCGACAGAGTGATGGCACGGCCATGACGGCCCAGGAGCTGCCGCCAGTCGTGGGCGGGGTCGTCGTCCCATGGCTCGTCAGGGATCGAATCGAACTCCCAGGCGACGACGCACAGCGTCGGGCAACGCAGGTCGGCGGCGGTTTCGTGCACGGGGGCGAAGGACAGGAACAGGCCATCCTGGCCTTGCTCCTGCAACTGCCGGTACAGCGGATCGACCTCGGCCGTCGACTGCACCACATGCACCCGCCCCAGGCGTTCGAGCACAGGTTGGCAAGCCTTGAGGACGAGGTCGTAAGGGTATTGCGTGTGGCCGGCAACCGATGGGTTGGCGCCGATCTGTGTGTGCGAGAAAAGAATGAAATTCATGGCATCCCACGATGAAACCGCGATCCGGCGGTTTCACTCAATGAGGGTAGAACCCACGAGCCGGCCCTGATGCTTCAATGCCCGGTCCGAAGTTTTTCTACCCGTCTACGTTCTTGTTTTATTGGTCAGCTTTCCGTTGCCGGAGGGCAGCCACGCCGATCGCTGGATAATGGCGATGAGGCGCATTCTAAACACATCCGTTCGGGGTACGCGAACCGCCACAGGGCATTTAGCGAACGACTCTGGGGAGAACCCGACGGTCACAAAGGGACTTGTTGAAATTGCTGGCCAATTGGCACAGATTGACGGGAAAACAAATACAACAATAACCTCACCTGCCGTATTTTCTGGGCAAAACCTCAGAATTTCGCGGTTTTTCCCAGCAAAGACTGGGTAAGGTCGAAGTTTGCTAATGGAGGGGATTGCCGTTTGAAAAAGCGTCTGTTCGTTACGGGTCTTAGCGGATTCGTAGGACGTCACATCCAATCTCGTCTGATTCGTCCTGATTCAGTGTGGGATCTTTTACCCGCCCCTTCTGACTATGATATTTCCGACGAAAGGACCCTGGAAAACCTGTGGCCGCACATGCCGGACGCCGTCATTCACCTGGCCGGCCAGACCTTCGTGCCCGAGGCCTTTCGTGACCCGGCCGCGACCCTCAAGGTCAACCTGCTCGGCACCCTGAACCTGCTACAAGCCCTCAAGGCCCGAGGCTTTACCGGCACCTTCCTGTACGTCAGTTCGGGCGATGTCTACGGCCAGGTCAGCGAAACCGCCCTGCCCATCGACGAACAGCAGCCGCCCTGCCCGCGCAACCCCTACGCGGTGAGCAAAGTGGCCGCCGAGTTCCTCTGCCTGCAATGGGGCATCAGCGAAGGCTGGCCAATGCTGGTGGCGCGCCCGTTCAACCATATCGGCAGCGGCCAGAGCGACAGTTTCGTGGTCGCCAGTGCGGCCCGCCAGATCGCGCGAATCCAGCAGGGCTTGCAGGCCCCGCGCCTGGAAGTGGGTGACATCGACGTCACCCGCGACTTTCTCGATGTCAGCGACGTGGTATCGGCCTACCTGGCGATGCTGCAAAGCGCCGCCCCGGGGCATATCTACAATGTCTGCTCCGGCCGCGAGCAGAGCATCAGGGACTTGATCGAACAACTCGCCGCCCTCGCCGACATCGAGATCGAACTGGTCCAAGACCCTGCGCGCCTGCGCCGCGCAGAACAACGTCGCGTCTGTGGCAACCCTGCCAGGCTGCAACAGGCCACAGACTGGACGCCGCTCATCACTACACAACAATCCCTGCGGGCGATCCTGTCCGACTGGGAGTCACGGGTACGACAAGAATGACAAAAAGTGCACTGATAACAGGGATTACCGGGCAAGACGGGGCCTATCTGGCCAAGCTTCTGCTCGACAAGGGATATAAGGTCCACGGTTTTGTCGCCCGTCGCAGCAGCGACTCACGCTGGCGCCTGCGGGAAATGGGCGTCGAGGAGCAGATCATCTACCTGGACGGCGACATGGCCGACGCCTGCTCCGTGCAGCGTGCCGTCATCAAGGCCGCGCCCGATGAGGTCTACAACCTGGCGGCGCAGAGTTTCGTCGCCGCGTCCTGGGACCAACCCGTGACTACCGGCATCGTCGATGGCCTGGGCGTGACCCACTTGCTGGAAGCGATCCGCCAGTTCAGCCCCCACAGCCGTTTCTACCAGGCTTCCACCAGCGAGATGTTTGGCCTGATCCAGGCCGAGCATCAGGACGAAAGCACACCGTTCTACCCGCGCAGCCCTTACGGCGTGGCCAAGCTGTATGGCCACTGGATCACCGTGAACTACCGCGAGAGCTTCAAGCTGCACGCCAGCAGCGGGATTCTGTTCAACCACGAATCGCCCCTGCGCGGCATCGAGTTCGTCACCCGCAAAGTCACCGACGCCGCCGCGCGGATCAAGCAAGGCAAGCAGCAGGAGTTGCGCCTGGGCAACATCGATGCGCGCCGCGACTGGGGCTTTGCCGGCGACTACGTCGAGGCCATGTGGCTGATGCTGCAACAGGAGCAACCCGACGACTTCGTCGTGGCCACGGGCGTCACCACCACGGTGCGCGACATGTGCCAACTGGCGTTCGATCACGTGGGCCTCAATTACCGCGATTACGTCAAGGTCGACCCGGCGCTGTTTCGCCCAGCCGAGGTGGATGTGCTGCTGGGTAACCCGGCCAAGGCCCAGCGGATACTGGGCTGGAAGCCCAAGACCGATCTTCAGACCCTGATCTGCATGATGATGGATGCAGACATGAAACGCGTCGCCAAGGAGTAAGGCATGCTGATTCCCGTGATTCTTTCCGGCGGCGCCGGAACCCGTTTGTGGCCGGTTTCCCGCGAGGGCCATCCCAAGCCGTTCATGGTGCTGCCCGACGGCCAGACCCTGCTGGGCAAAACCTACCGCCGCGCCGCCAAGCTGCTGACCGGCAGTGGCCATATCGTCACCGTGACCAACCGCGACTACTACTTCCAGAGCAAGGACCACTACCAAGCGGCCAAGCTGGAGCGCCATCGCGGCCACTTCCTGCTGGAACCGGCCGGGCGCAATACCGCGCCGGCCATCGCAGCGGCGGCGCTGGCGATCCAGGCGCTGCATGGCGACGACGCAATCATGGTGGTCATGCCCGCCGACCATTTGATCCAGAACGAGCACGCCTTCGCCCAAGCCGTGGAACACGCCACGCAATTGGCCCGGGCCGGGCACCTGGTGACCTTCGGCGTGGTGCCCACGGCCCCGGAAACCGGTTTTGGCTACATCCAGGCCGGCGCCAGCCTGGACGCCCAGGGCGCCACGAAAGTGCAGCGCTTCGTAGAAAAACCCGACCTGGCCACTGCCCGCGATTACCTGGAAAGCGGCGATTTTTTGTGGAACTCCGGGATGTTCTGCTTCAGCGTCGCGACCCTGCTCGACGAACTGCACACCCACGCCCCCGCATTGCTGGAGCAGGGCCGCGTCTGCCTGGCAGCAAGCGCCCCGGTGGATGCGGGTGGCTGCCTGCAGCAAGAGTTATCCACAGACGAATTCGCCCAGATGCCGGACATTTCCATCGACTACGCCTTGATGGAGCTGTCGGACAAAGTCGCCGTGGTGCCCGCCGCATTCGACTGGAGCGATATCGGCTCCTGGAACGCGGTCAGTGCCCTGGTGCCGGCCGATGCGCAGAACAACCGCAGCACCAGCGAGGCGCTGTTCATCGACAGCCATGGCAACTTCGTGCAAAGCGAAGGCCGGGTTGTGGCCGCGGTGGGTGTGGATAACTTGATCGTCGTCGATACGCCCGACGCCATACTCGTCGCCCACGCCGACCGCGCGCAGGATGTGCGCCGCGTGGCCAAGCAGCTCAAGGCGCAGAACCACGAAACCTATCGCCTGCACCGCACCGTTAGCCGCCCGTGGGGCAGCTACACCGTGCTGGAGGAAGGCCCGGGCTTCAAGATCAAGCGCATTGTGGTCAAACCCGGCGCGTCCCTGTCCCTGCAAATGCACCATCACCGCAACGAACACTGGGTGGTGGTCAAGGGCACGGCCAAGGTCACCAACAACGGCGACGGCGCCCACCTGGTCAACAGCAACGAGTCCACGTTCATCGCCGCCGGCCACAAGCACCGCCTCGCCAACCCGGGGGTGATCGACCTGGTCATCATCGAGGTGCAAAGCGGTGAGTACCTGGGCGAAGACGACATCGTGCGTTTTGAAGATCAATACGGCAGGACGGACTGAATGCTGCTTAACCTTTACCGCTCGCTGTGGAGCTACCGCGATTTCATCCTCGGCAGCGTCAAGCGCGAGTTCCAGTCGCGCTATCGCAACTCGCTGTTCGGCGCGCTGTGGACGGTGCTCAACCCGCTGTCGATGATCGTCGTCTACACGGTGATCTTCTCTCAGGTAATGCGCGCGCGCCTGCCCGGCGTGGACGACACCATGGCCTACAGCATCTACCTGTGCGCGGGGTTGCTGACCTGGGGCCTGTTCGGCGAAATCACCCAGCGCAGCCAGAACATGTTCCTGGAAAACGCCAACCTGCTGAAGAAGATCAGCTTCCCGCGCATCTGCCTGCCGGTAATCGTGCTGTGCAACGCGGCGGTCAACTTCGCCATCATCCTGGGCCTGTTCCTGGGTTTCCTGCTGATAACCGGGCGCTGGCCCGGCCTGCCGTTGCTGGCGCTGATCCCGCTGCTGGCGCTGCAAGTGATGTTCGCCGCGGGGCTGGGGATGATCCTGGGGGTGCTGAACGTGTTCTTTCGCGATGTCGGGCAACTGTTCGGCATTTGCCTGCAATTCTGGTTCTGGTTCACCCCCATCGTGTACCCGCTGGCGATCCTGCCGGAGTCTATCCAGCGCCTGCTGGCCCTCAACCCCCTGACCGCGCTGATGAACAGCTACCAGAACCTGTTCGTCTACGGCCAGTGGCCGGTGTGGAATTCGCTGCTGCCGACCCTGGTGATCGGTGTGCTGTTCTGCGTGATAGGCATGCGCCTGTTCCGCCAACGGGTGGGCGAAATGGTGGATGAACTCTGATGGCAGACGTCGCGATTCGCGTAACCGGCCTGGGCAAGGCCTATAAGCAATACCCCAACCGCTGGAGCCGTTTGCTGGAGTGGATCGTGCCCTTCAGCGCCCAGCGTCATCGCCAGCACTGGATCATGCAGGGCGTCGATTTCGAGATCGCCCGGGGCCAAGCCGTGGGCATCGTCGGCGCCAACGGCGCCGGCAAAAGCACCCTGCTCAAGATGATTACCGGCACCACCCAACCCACCTGCGGCAAGATCGAGGTCAAGGGCCGGGTAGCGGCCCTGCTGGAGCTGGGCATGGGTTTCCACCCCGATTTCACCGGCCGGCAGAATGCCTTTATGGCGGGCCAGTTACTGGGCATGCAGGTCGAAGAAATCGAAACCCTGATGCCCGGCATCGAAAGCTTTGCCGAGATCGGCGAGGCCATCGACCAACCGGTGCGCACCTATTCCAGCGGCATGCAGATGCGCCTGGCCTTCAGCGTGGCCACGGCCCGGCGCCCGGACATCCTGATCGTCGACGAAGCCCTGTCGGTGGGCGATGCCTACTTCCAGCACAAGAGCTTCGAGCGCATCCGCCAGTACCGCCAGGCCGGCTCCACGCTGCTGATCGTGTCCCACGACCGTGCGGCGATCCAGTCGATCTGCGACAGCGCGATCCTGCTCAAGGACGGGCACATGGTGCTGCACAGCCACCCGTTGGAAGTGCTGGACTACTACCACGCCATGATGGCCGAGCGCGAAGGCCAGATCGTCAAGCAGGAAGCCCTGGACACCGGCGAGGTGCGCACCATCTCCGGCACCGGCGAAGCGGGCATCCTCAATGTGCGCCTGCTCAATGCGGATGGTCGCGCGGTGGAAGTCACCGAAGTCGGCCAGCCTGTGGTGCTGCAAGTGGAGGTCGAAGTACGCCAGGACATCGAACGCATGGTCCTGGGCTTCATGATTAAGGACCGCCTCGGCCAGGCCATGTATGGCATCAACACCCATCGCCTCGACCAGCCGCTGACCGACCTGGCGGCGGGCGAAAAAATCACCTACCGCTTCGCCTTCGATATGCGCCTGGGCACTGGCAACTACTCCGTGAGCCTGAGCCTGTCGCGCCTGGACTCGCACCTGGACCGCAACTTCGAGTGGCGCGACTACGGCTTGGTGTTCCACGTTATCAACAACCGTCGCGAAGACTTCGTCGGCTGCTCCTGGCTCGATGCCCAGGCCAGCATCCAGCGAGGCGACGGCCAGCCCAACGCATCGATTACCTCGCAGGCCACGCCATGACGCGCCTGTTGATCGAATGTACCTACGTGTTCGAGCACCCCAAGGTCAACTCGGGCATCCAACGCGTGGTGCGCAACGTCATCCGGCAACTGCCGGCCAGCACCGACGCGGCGGAGTACATCCCCGTGGCGATGTTCAACGGCAAGTTGTACCGCGTGCTCAGCTTGACGCCACTCAACGCCCGCTACCTCGATGGCCTGACCGGGTTGGGCGTGCGCCTGGAGCATGGCGCGCAGCGCTTCCAGCAGCTGTATCGAGCCGCCGAGCGGCGCCTGGCCGGGCAATCGCGTTGGGTCAAGCGCGCCGCCTATGTGGCGTATCGGCTCAGCTCGATGGCCTGCTTCGGCGCGCCGCTGCGCCTGATCCGCAGGATCCACGCCCACGAACTGCCCAAGCGCTGCGTGCCCTTGCCGCACCGGCCGGGGGATCAACTGGTGTTGCTCGATTCCTCCTGGCACGCGGACTTCTTCCCCCTGGCCGAACAGCTCAAGCGCGACGGCGTGGGGATCGTCTCGGTGATCTACGACCTGATCCCCGTCACCCACCCGCAGTTCTACGACGCAGGGCTGGTGAACATGTTCAACCACTGGTTCGACTGGATCACCCGCACCGCCGACGGCTACATCGCCATCTCCAAAACCGTGCGTGACCAATTGCGCGCAGAACTGGCCACGCGTCTGGGCCCGGAACAGGCCGCGCAGCGTTGGTTCGACTACTTCCACCTAGGCTCTGAACTGGACCTCAGTGGCGACGGCAGCACCGTCGAGCCGCGCTTGCTGGCGCTGTTCACCGACCCGGCGCCGGTGTTCCTGATGGTCAGCACCATCGAGCCACGCAAAAACCACGATTACCTGCTCGACGCCTTCGACCGCGCCTGGGCCCAGGGCTCCAATGCACGCCTGTGCATCGCCGGGCGCGTCGGCTGGAAATGCGACGCGCTGCTGGAACGGGTGCGCCGTCACCCTCAACTCAACCGTCGTTTGTTCATGTTCAACGACCTCTCGGACACCAGCCTGGAACACGCCTACTCCCACGCCACGGCGCTGGTATTCCCCTCCCACATCGAAGGCTTCGGCCTGCCGTTGGTGGAAGCCATGCAACGCGGCCTACCGGCCATGGGCAGCGACATCCCGGTGTTCCGCGAGATTGGTGGCGATTTCATGGCCTATTTCGACCTCGCCCAACCACAAAGCCTGGCCGACCTCGTCACGCAAATGGAAACCAGCGGCCAATTCCCCGCCCCCCGCGCCGTGGGCGACTGGCAGTGGCTGGGCTGGCGCGAGGCCAGTGCGCAGTTCGTCGAGCACATTCAGCGCAATCTGGAAAAGGCCCCGGCGCCGCCGCAGAGGCAACATGCAGATTGCCCTTAACGCCCGCATTCTTCAGGCCCCGCGCACGGGTATCGGCCACTACGTGGCCGAACTGACCAGCGCCCTGCGTGCCGACCCGCAGATTTCGCTTTCGCTGTTCGATGGCTGGGGCTGGAGCCCAAACCTGCCTGCTGCTGCGCTGCCCGGTTACTCGCGCCTCAGCCCGCTGCTGCGTCGGTTGCCAGGGGCGTACCAGGCGCGGCGCTGGTTGGAGCAACAGCGCTTCGACCGCCAGCCGCAACCCATCGACCTCTACCATGAACCCAGCCTGTGGCCTTTTGAATTCAAGGGCCCGACCATCATCACCCTGCACGACCTGACCCACCTGCACTACCCCGCGACCCAACCGGCGGCGCGCCTGCGGGAAATCGAGCGGCGCCTGGGCCGGGGCGTGGAGCAAGCACGGCTGGTGCTCACTGACTCGCAGTTTGTCGCGCACGAAGCGCAACGCCACTTTGGCTTGCCCGCGCAGCGCTTCATCGTGGCGCCGCTGGGGGTGGCGGCGCGCTTTCACCCCCGCAGCGCTCAGGCGCTCGAACCGCTGCTGCAAGGCTTGGGCGTCGAGCCGGGTGGCTACTTTTTGTGCGTCGGCACCCTGGAGCCGCGCAAAAACCTGGTCCAGGCATTGCGGGCCCACACCCTGTTGCCTGAAGCCCTGCGCCAGCGGTTTCCGTTGTTGATCGTCGGCATGGCCGGCTGGAAGAACCGCGACCTCACCCATGAGCTGCAAAAGGCCCTGGCCAGCGGCCATGTGCGCCTGATGGGCTACTTACCCGACGAACAGGTCGCGCACCTGGTGGCCGGCGCCCGCGCCCTGGTTTTCCCCTCGCTGTACGAGGGCTTCGGCCTGCCGGTGGTGGAAGCCATGGCCAGCGGCACACCGGTAATCCTGACCCCACGCTCGGCCATGCCGGAAGTCGCCGGCAACGCCGGCACCTATATCGAACCCGATGATGTGCAGAGCCTGCGCGATGCGCTGCGGCTCTTGATCGACGACTGCGCCTACTGGCAACACTGCCGGGAAGCGGGGTTGCAGCAGGCGAAGCTTTTTTCCTGGGAACGTTGTGCGCAGATCACCGCGCGCGCGTATCGCCAGGCTTTAGGAGGTTGAAATGCGCGTACTCCATTTTTTCAAAACCTATTTGCCCGACTCTGTGGGCGGCATCGAACAGGTCATTTATCAACTCTGTGAAAGCGGCGCACGCGAGGGTATTCAAGGCCAGGTGCTGACCTTGAGCACCGACCCGCACCCGGCGGTGATAAAGATCGGCCACCACGAAGTCCATCGCGCACGCCTGGATTGGCAACTGGCCTCTACCGGGTTCTCCACCAGCGTGTTCAAGCAGTTCCGCGAGATGGCTGCCGAAGCGGACGTGGTCAATTACCACTTCCCGTGGCCGTTCATGGACCTGGTGCATTTTGCCAGCGGCCTGAAGAAACCCACCGTGGTGACCTATCACTCAGACATCGTGCGCCAGCGTCATCTGCTGCGCCTGTATCGGCCACTGATGAACCGCTTCCTGGCCAGCGCCGACCGCATCGTCACCGCTTCGCCCAACTACCTGCACACCAGCGAGGTGCTGCAAAACTTCCGGGACAAAACCCGGGTCATTCCCTATGGCTTGGATAAGTCAGGTTATCCACAGCCCGAGCCCGAACGCCTGGCGCGGTGGCGGCAGTTGCTGGGGGAGCGGTTTTTCCTCTTTGTCGGAGTGATGCGTTACTACAAAGGCCTGCACATCCTGCTCGATGCCCTCAAGGACGTGGACTACCCGGTGGTGATCGTCGGCGCCGGGCCACTGGAAGCCGAGCTGCACGCCCAGGCCAAAACCCTGGGGTTGCGCAACCTGCACTTCCTCGGGCGGCTGGGGGATGAAGACAAAGTAGCGCTGCTGCAACTGAGCTACGCCATCGTGTTCCCTTCGCACCTGCGCTCCGAAGCCTTCGGCATTTCGTTGCTGGAAGGGGCGATGTACGGCAAGCCAATGATTTCCAGCGAAATCGGTACCGGCACCAGCTACATCAACATCGACGGCGAAACCGGCCTGGTGGTGCCGCCCAGTCATCCACAGGCCTTTCGCGAAGCGATGCGCACCCTGTGGACAAACCCGCAATTGGCCGCCGAAATGGGCCAACGCGCCGAAGCCCGCTATCGCCAGCTATTTACCGCTGACGACATGGGCCGCAAGTGGACGGCGTTATACGAAGAATTACTGGCAGAAAAGGCGTTGTCTTACGCCTGACGGCACCACAGGTCGGTGATCGGCGTTGCACCGCCACCGCCCTGTGGATAAGTCACTCCACAGTGACCGATTTCGCCAGGTTGCGCGGTTGGTCAACGTCTGTGCCCTTGAGCACCGCCACGTAGTACGAGAGCAATTGCAGCGGGATGGTGAACAGGATCGGCGACAGCACGTCGTGGATGTGCGGCATGTTCACCACATGGGTGCCTTCGCCGTTGCTCATGCCGGCGTGTTCATCGGCGAACACGATCAGTTGGCCGCCGCGGGCGCGTACTTCCTGCAAGTTGGACTTGAGCTTCTCCAGCAGCTCGTTGTTCGGCGCCACGGTAACCACCGGCATGTCGTTATCCACAAGGGCCAAGGGGCCGTGCTTGAGCTCACCGGCCGGGTACGCTTCGGCGTGGATATAGGAGATTTCCTTGAGTTTGAGCGCCCCCTCCATGGCCACCGGGAATTGCGCGCCACGGCCCAGGAACAGGGTGTGATTCTTCTCGGCGAACAGCTCGGCGATTTTTTCCACGGTGGCGTCCATGGCCAGGGCTTCGCCCAGGCGTGCCGGTAAGCGACGCAATTCTTCCACCAATTCGGCTTCCACTCCCGCCGCCAAGGTACCGCGCACCTGGCCCAAGGACAGGGTCAGCAGCAACAGGCCCACCAGTTGAGTGGTGAAGGCTTTGGTCGAGGCCACGCCTATTTCGCGGCCGGCCTGAGTCAGCAGCGTCAGGTCGGATTCGCGCACCAATGAGCTGATGCCCACGTTGCAGATCGCCAGGCTGGCGAGAAAACCCAGCTCCTTGGCGTTACGCAGCGCCGCCAAGGTGTCGGCGGTTTCGCCCGACTGGGAAATGGTCACGAACAAGGTGTCGGGCTGCACCACCACTTTGCGGTAGCGGAACTCGCTGGCGACTTCGACTTGGCACGGGATACCCGCCAGTTCTTCGAGCCAATAACGGGCGACCATCCCCGCGTGATAGCTGGTGCCGCACGCGACGATCTGCACATTGCGGACCTTGGCGAACAACTCGGCCGCTTGCGGGCCAAAGGCCTGGACCAGCACCTGGTTCTGGCTCAGGCGACCTTCCAGGGTGCGCTGCACCACAGCCGGTTGCTCGTGGATTTCCTTGAGCATGAAGTGGCGGAACTCGCCCTTGTCGGCCGCTTCGGCACCGTCGCGGTACTGCACCGTCTCGCGCTCGACCGCTACACCGTTAACGTCCCAGATCTGCACGCTTTCGCGGCGAATGTCGGCGATGTCGCCCTCTTCCAGGTACATGAAGCGGTCAGTGACCTGGCGCAGGGCCAGTTGGTCGGAGGCGAGGAAGTTCTCGCCCATGCCCAGGCCAATCACCAGAGGGCTGCCGCTGCGGGCCGCCACGACGCGATCGGGTTGCTGTGCACTGATAACCGCCAGGCCATACGCGCCATGGAGTTCCTTGACCGTGGCTTTAAGTGCGACGGTCAGGTCGCCGAGGTCCTTGAGCTTGTGGTTGAGCAGGTGGGCGATGACTTCGGTGTCGGTGTCCGAAGTAAACACGTAGCCCTGGGCCTTGAGTTGCTCGCGCAGGGCTTCGTGGTTTTCGATGATGCCGTTGTGCACCACCGCCAGGTCGCCGGAAAAATGCGGGTGGGCATTGCGTTCGCACGGTGCGCCGTGGGTTGCCCAACGGGTGTGGGCGATGCCGAGGCGGCCAACCAGCGGCGCTTCGGCCAGGGCTTGCTCCAGTTCGCTGACCTTGCCCGGCCGGCGGGCGCGTTCGAGGCTGCCGTCCTGGGTGATGACTGCCACGCCAGCGCTGTCATAGCCGCGGTATTCCAGGCGCTTGAGGCCTTCGACAAGAATGGCGGTGACGTTTCGTTCAGCGACCGCGCCGACAATTCCACACATGTTATTTCTCCTGGCTGGTAGCCGCGCAGATCACGTTGATGCCGCGGGCCTGAATCTGATCGCGAACCTGGGGGGCCAGGCGATCATCAGTAATAAGGGTATGGACGCTGCTCCAGGGCAGTTCCAGGTTAGGAATCTTGCGCCCGATCTTGTCGGACTCGACCATCACGATCACTTCCCGGGCCACCTCGGCCATTACCCGGCTAAGGCCGAGCAATTCATTGAAGGTGGTAGTGCCGCGTACCAGGTCGATGCCGTCGGCGCCGATGAACAACTGATCGAAGTCATAGGAGCGCAAAACCTGCTCCGCCACCTGGCCCTGGAACGACTCGGAATGAGGGTCCCAAGTACCGCCGGTCATCAACAGCACGGGCTCGTGCTCGAGCTCGCTCAAGGCATTGGCCACATGCAGGGAGTTGGTCATCACCACCAGGCCAGGTTGCTGGCCCAGCTCGGGGATCATGGCCGCCGTGGTGCTGCCGCTGTCGATGATGATCCGCGCATGCTCGCGGATCCGCGTCACGGCGGCCCGGGCGATGGCTTGCTTGATCGGAGAAACGGGTTGGGCCAGGTCACTGACCAGTTCCGAAGGCAGGGTGATGGCACCGCCATAGCGGCGCAGCAACAGGCCATTGCTGTCAAGGGCGGCGAGATCCTTACGGATCGTCACTTCGGACGTTTCGAAACGCTTGGCTAATTCGTCCACACTGACTTCGCCTTGCTCATTAAGCAAGGCGAGGATGTTGTGACGACGCTGGGGTGTATTTCGTTTCGACATGGCGCAGATATGTTTCGTTTCGAAAGATAACGAAGGCAATCAAAACCTATCGAGTCGGAATCGTCAAGCGGGCGATGGAAGTTTTCTGAGGGGCGGAAACTAACGTGGGAGCAGCTCCTCTGCTCCCACATTAGTGGTATTGCATACTAGGGCTGTGGATAACTCAGTCTTTCTTGATCTTGACCGGGCGTTTCCAGCCATCGATATTGCGCTGGCGGGAACGGGCAACCGCCAGTTGAGACTTATCCACATTCTGGTTGATGGTGGAACCGGCCGCCGTGCTGGCGCCATCGCCGAGGGTGACGGGTGCTACCAACGAGTTGTTGGAACCGATGAAGACGTCTTCACCGATAACGGTTTTCCACTTGTTTACGCCGTCGTAGTTGCAAGTGATGGTGCCTGCGCCGACGTTGGTACGCGCGCCGATCTGGGCGTCGCCCAGGTAGGTCAGGTGACCGGCCTTGGCGCCCTCGCCCAAATAGGCATTCTTCAACTCGACAAAGTTACCCACATGGGCCCGCGCTTCGAGTACGGTGCCGGGGCGCAAACGGGCGAACGGGCCGGCGTCGCTGCCCTCGCCCATCACCGCACCATCAAGGTGGCTGTTGGCCTTGATGACGACACCTTTGCGCAGGGTGCTGTCTTTGATAACGCAGTTAGGGCCGATGACCACGTCATCTTCGATCACCACACGGCCTTCGAGGATGACGTTGATATCAATCAGCACATCGCGCCCGACACTGACCTCGCCGCGCACATCAAAGCGAGCCGGGTCGCGCAGGGTTACGCCTTGTGCCATCAGGCGAAGGGCTTGGCGCAATTGATAGTGGCGCTCAAGCTCTGCCAATTGCTTGCGATCATTGGCGCCCTGGACTTCCATCGCGTCGTGGGGTTGTTCGGTGGCCACCTGCAAGCCGTCGTTGACCGCCATTTCGATCACGTCGGTAAGGTAGTACTCGCCCTGGACGTTGTTGTTCGACAAGCGGCTCATCCAGTCGCTCAGGTGAGCGGCTGGCACAGCGAGAATACCGGTGTTTCCCTCGGTAATAGCACGCTGGGCCTGCGTGGCATCTTTGTGCTCGACAATCGCGGTGACCTTGCCCTCGCCGTCACGCACGATGCGCCCGTAACCGGTAGGGTCGCCCAACTCGACGGTCAGCAGGCCGATTTGCCCCGGTACGACGTGTTTTAGCAGGCGTTGCAAGGTCTCGGCCTCGATCAACGGAACGTCGCCATAGAGGATCAGCACGGTGTCGGAGGTGATGAACGGCACAGCCTGGGCAGTCGCGTGGCCGGTGCCCAATTGTTTGTCCTGGAGAACGAAATTCAGGTCATCGGCAGCCAAACGCTCGCGAACCTGCTCGGCGCCGTGGCCGATCACCACATGAATGCGCTGTGGATCGAGTTGCCGTGCGCTGTGGATAACATGCCCCAGCATGGAGTTTCCCGCGATCGGGTGCAGCACCTTGGGCAATGCCGAACGCATGCGTGTGCCCTGGCCGGCGGCGAGAATAACGATTTCAAGAGACATGACTGGCTACCAATCCTGGGTGGTCAGCGGCTGCGACCAAATAGTGAAAGTCAGAAAAGAAAAAAGGGTAGCCGAGGCTACCCTTTTTAATCAATCACACAACAAGCCTGACGATTTAGCCGCCGAACTTCTTGCGGATCTGCTGGACGGTACGCAGCTGAGCTGCGGCCTCGGCCAGACGTGCAGCAGCAGAACCGTAGTCGAAATCTGCGCCTTTTTCGTTCAGGGCCTTCTCGGCAGCCTTGACGGCTTCCTGAGCGGAGGCTTCATCCAGGTCGGCAGCACGTTGCACGGTGTCGGCAAGAACCTTGACCATGTTCGGCTGAACCTCGAGGTAACCGCCGGAGATGTAAAACACCTCGGCTTCCCCACCCTGTTTAATCAGGCGGATCGGACCTGGTTTGAGTTCAGTGATTAGCGGAGCGTGGCCCAGGGCGATACCAAGATCACCCAGGCTGCCGTGCGCAATCACCATCTCGACCAGACCGGAAAAGATTTCTCCTTCCGCGCTGACGATATCGCAATGGACTGTCATAGCCATCTGCTTGCCTCAACCTGATTAGCGCCCGTTGCCGGGCGCCGGGATTACAGTTTCTTGGCTTTCTCGATCGCTTCTTCGATGCCGCCGACCATGTAGAACGCTTGTTCTGGCAGGTGGTCGTAGTCACCGTTGAGGATGCCTTTGAAGCCAGCAATGGTGTCCTTCAGGGAAACGTATTTACCCGAAGCACCGGTGAAGACTTCAGCCACGAAGAACGGCTGCGACAAGAAGCGCTGGATCTTACGAGCGCGGGATACCAACTGCTTGTCGGTTTCCGACAGTTCGTCCATACCCAGGATCGCAATGATGTCCTTCAGTTCTTTGTAGCGCTGCAGAACGTACTGGACGCCGCGAGCGGTGTCGTAGTGGTCCTGGCCGATCACGTTCGGGTCCAACTGGCGCGAAGTCGAGTCCAGTGGATCGACCGCTGGGTAGATACCCAGGGAAGCGATGTCACGGGACAGTACGACGGTGGCGTCCAAGTGGGCGAAGGTGGTCGCAGGCGACGGGTCGGTCAAGTCATCCGCAGGTACGTATACCGCTTGGATCGAAGTGATCGAGCCTTCCTTGGTCGAAGTGATACGTTCTTGCAGAACGCCCATCTCTTCAGCCAGGGTCGGCTGGTAGCCTACTGCCGAAGGCATACGGCCCAGCAGTGCGGATACTTCAGTACCGGCCAGGGTGTAACGGTAGATGTTGTCGACGAACAGCAGAACGTCGTTACCTTCGTCACGGAACTTCTCGGCCATGGTCAGGCCGGTCAGTGCTACGCGCAGACGGTTACCCGGCGGCTCGTTCATCTGACCGTAAACCAGTGCCACTTTGTCCAGAACGTTGGAGTCCTTCATCTCGTGGTAGAAGTCGTTACCCTCACGAGTACGCTCGCCCACACCGGCGAACACGGAATAACCGCTGTGCTCGATGGCGATGTTACGGATCAGCTCCATCATGTTCACGGTCTTGCCTACACCGGCACCACCGAACAGACCGACTTTACCGCCCTTGGCGAACGGGCAAACCAGGTCGATAACCTTGATGCCGGTTTCCAGCAGGTCGTTGCCGCCCGCTTGTTCAGCGAAGGATGGCGCAGGACGGTGAATGCCCCAGCGCTCTTCGGTGGCAATCGGACCGGCTTCGTCGATCGGGTTGCCCAGAACGTCCATGATCCGGCCCAGGGTCGCTTTACCGACCGGTACGGAGATGGCAGCGCCAGTGTCGACAACGTCCAGACCGCGCTTCAAGCCTTCGGTGGAACCCATCGCAATGGTACGAACCACGCCGTCGCCCAGCTGCTGCTGAACTTCCAGAGTGGTTTCCGCGCCTTGAACTTTCAGCGCGTTGTAGATGCTCGGTACGCTGTCGCGTGGAAATTCCACGTCGATAACGGCGCCGATGATTTGAACGATACGTCCGCTACTCATAGCTGGATCCTCTGAATATTTGAACCGTTAAACCGCGGCAGCGCCGCCGACGATTTCCGAGATCTCTTGGGTGATCGCAGCCTGACGCGCCTTGTTGTAGATCAGCTGCAAATCGCTGATCAAATCACCGGCGTTGTCGGTAGCGTTCTTCATTGCGATCATCCGCGCCGCTTGTTCAGCTGCGTTGTTCTCGACCACCGCCTGGTACACCTGCGACTCCACGTAACGCACCATCAAGCCGTCAAGCAGCTCTTTGGCGTCTGGTTCGTAGAGGTAGTCCCAGTGGTGCTTGAGTTCTTTTTCCGGGGTCGCCACCAATGGAATCAACTGCTCCACGGTAGGCTGTTGCGTCATGGTGTTGATGAACTTGTTGGATACCACGGACAGGCGGTCAATCCGGCCTTCCAGGTATGCATCCAGCATCACCTTGACGCTACCGATCAAGTCATTGATCGACGGTTCTTCACCCAGATGGCTGATAGCTGCTACGACGTTACCGCCGAAGTTACGGAAAAAGGCCGCACCCTTGCTACCGACCACGCACAGATCGATCTCGACGCCGTTTTCGCGGTTTACCGCCATGTCCTTGACCAGGGCCTTGAACAGGTTGGTATTCAGACCACCACACAAACCACGGTCACTGCTCACGACGACATAACCGACACGCTTAACTTCGCGATCAATCATGAACGGGTGGCGATATTCCGGGTTGGCGTTGGCCAGATGCCCAATTACCTGGCGGATACGCTCCGCATAAGGACGGCTAGCAGCCATGCGCATTTGTGCCTTGCGCATTTTGCTGACCGCCACTTTTTCCATGGCGCTGGTAATTTTTTGCGTGCTTTTGATGCTCGCAATCTTACTGCGAATCTCTTTTGCGCCTGCCATGTAACACCTATCAGGTTAGCAAGCGGGAGCCTTGCGGCTCCCGCTGCGGCTTACCAGGTTTGGGTGGCCTTGAACTTCTCGATACCAGCCTTGAGGCCAGCGTCGATTTCGTCATTGAAGTCACCCTTCACGTTGATCTTGGCCATCAAATCGGCGTGATCGCGGTTGAAGTAAGCAATCAGCGCTTGTTCAAAGCTGCCGACCTTGGTGATTTCGACGTCAGTCAGGAACCCACGCTCAGCGGCATACAGCGACAGCGACATGTCGGCAATCGACATTGGCGCATATTGCTTCTGCTTCATCAGCTCGGTAACGCGCTGACCATGCTCAAGTTGCTTACGGGTCGCTTCGTCCAGGTCAGAAGCGAACTGGGCGAATGCCGCCAGTTCACGGTACTGAGCCAGAGCGGTACGGATACCACCGGACAGCTTCTTGATGATCTTGGTCTGAGCGGCACCACCCACACGGGATACCGAAACACCGGCGTTCACAGCCGGACGGATGCCGGAGTTGAACATGGCCGATTCCAGGAAGATCTGACCGTCGGTGATGGAAATCACGTTGGTCGGAACGAACGCGGAAACGTCGCCAGCCTGGGTTTCGATGATCGGCAGTGCGGTCAGGGAACCGGTTTTGCCGGTCACTGCGCCGTTGGTGAACTTCTCTACGTACTCTTCCGAAACGCGGGATGCGCGCTCCAGCAGGCGGGAGTGGAGATAGAACACGTCGCCTGGGTAAGCTTCACGGCCTGGTGGACGGCGCAGCAGCAGGGAAATCTGGCGATAAGCCACTGCTTGCTTGGACAGATCGTCATAAACGATCAGCGCGTCTTCACCGCGGTCACGGAAGAATTCACCCATGGTGCAACCGGAGTACGGTGCCAGGAATTGCAGTGCAGGAGATTCCGAAGCACTGGCAGCCACGATAATCGTGTTGGCCAGGGCGCCGTTTTCTTCCAGCTTGCGCACCACGTTGGCGATGGTCGATTGTTTCTGACCAATGGCAACGTAGACGCAGAAGATACCGCTGTTCTTCTGGTTGATGATCGCGTCGATCGCCAGAGCGGTTTTACCGATCTGACGGTCACCGATAATCAGCTCACGCTGACCACGGCCGACTGGGATCATGGCATCGACAGCCTTGTAGCCAGTCTGTACAGGCTGGTCTACCGACTTACGCCAGATCACGCCTGGAGCAACTTTCTCGACCGCGTCGGTCTCGGTGTTGTTCAGCGGACCTTTGCCGTCAACTGGGTTACCCAGTGCGTCGACTACGCGACCCAGCAGTTCCTTACCCACCGGAACTTCGAGGATGCGGCCGGTGCACTTGGCGCTCATGCCTTCAGCCAGACTGGTGTATGCGCCCAATACAACGGCACCTACGGAGTCTTGCTCCAGGTTGAGGGCCATACCGTAGACGCCGCCCGGAAACTCGATCATCTCGCCGTACATTACGTCGGCCAGACCGTGAATCCGCACGATGCCGTCAGATACGCTGACGACAGTGCCTTCGTTACGGGCTTGGGAGGTCACATCGAGTTTGTCGATGCGGCCCTTGATGATTTCACTTATTTCGGAAGGATTGAGTTGCTGCATTGCTCTGCTGCCCCTTCAAACTCAAGATTTCAATGCTTCGGCAAGTTTCGCGATTTTGCCGCGAATCGAGCCATCGATAACCAGGTCGCCGGCGCGGATCACGACACCACCAATCAAGGCAGCGTCCTCCGCAACTTGCAGGCGCACTTCCCGGTCGAGTCGTGCACTGAGAACCTTGGCGAGTTTGTCTTGCTGTTCTTGGCTCAATGCAAAAGCACTGGTCACTTCAACGTCTACCGACTTCTCACGCTCGGCCTTGTACAGGTCGAACAGAGCGGCAATCTCCGGCAAAAGCGGGAGACGGTCGTTTTCGGCAACGACGTGGATGAAGTTCTGCACTTTTACATCAAACTTGTCGCCGCACACGTCAATGAACGTGGCGGCCTTATCTGCGCTCGTCAGTCGCGGGGCCTTGAGCACGCGCCGCATCGTGTCGTCTTGCGACACTGCTGCAGCCAGGCCGAGCATGGCTGACCAAGAGGCCAGCTGCTGGTGGGCCTGGGCGTGCTCGAAGGCTGCCTTAGCGTAAGGTCGGGCCAACGTGGTCAATTCTGCCATGATCGCCCTCGCTTAAATTTCAGCAGCCAGTTTATTAACCAGCTCCGCGTGCGCGTTTTGATCGATTGTGGCACCCAGGATCTTCTCTGCGCCGTTGACTGCCAGGCTACCCAATTGGGCGCGCAGGGCGTCTTTGACACCGTTCAGTTCCTGTTCGATCTCGGCCTGAGCCTGTGCCTTCACACGTTCAGCTTCGACGCGAGCCTGATCTCGGGCTTCGTCGACGATCTGAGTACCGCGTTTCTTGGCTTGCTCAATGATTTCAGCTGCCTGAGCTTTCGCTTCGCGCAGTTGCTGACCCGCTTTATCTTGGGCCAACTCCAGGTCACGAGCTGCTCGGCTGGCAGCGTCCAGTCCATCCGCGATCTTCTTCTGACGTTCGTGCAAAGCCGCAATGACCGGAGGCCAAACGAACTTCATGCAAAAAAGTACAAAGATTAAGAACGCAACGGACTGGCCAATCAGGGTTGCATTAATGTTCACGCCAACACCTCGCTCGTTCGTTGCACATCACTCTAATCAACTCGAAGATTCGAGTGATTAGCCAGCGAGTTGACCAACGAAGGGGTTCGCGAAGGTGAAGAACAGAGCGATACCAACACCGATCATGGTCACGGCGTCGAGCAAGCCAGCCACGATGAACATTTTAACTTGCAGCATTGGAACCATTTCTGGCTGACGCGCTGCGCCTTCCAGGAACTTGCCGCCCAACAGGCCGAAACCAATTGCGGTACCCAGTGCGCCCAGGCCGATCAACAGTGCAACAGCGATAGCGGTTAGACCAACTACAGTTTCCATCTTTCCTCCCGACTTTTACGTCGTATGGTTTAGGTTTTTTAGATTAAAGCGGTAAAACAAATCGTTTCATCGAGCCCGTGACGGGCCCCCTCCCGTTTGACCGGGAGGGACATCAGACTAGCCTAGGCTGGCCTTAATGGTTCTCTTCGTGCGCCATCGACAGGTAGACGATGGTCAGCATCATGAAGATAAACGCCTGCAGGGTGATAATCAGGATGTGGAACACTGCCCACGCCCACTGCAGAACTACACCCAGGCCGCTAAGCCAGAGCAGACCGCTGCCGAACATCACAGCAATCAGAATGAAGACCAGCTCGCCGGCGTACATGTTGCCGAACAGACGCAGTGCCAGGGAGATCGGCTTGGCGATCAGGGTGACGAATTCCAGCAGGAAGTTCACCGGGATCAGCAGGGCTTGAACGAAGACGTTCTTGCTGCCGAAGGGGTGCAGGGTCAGTTCGCCAATGAAGCCGCCGATGCCCTTTACCTTGATGCTGTAGAAAATAATCAGCGCGAACACCGACAGAGCCATGCCCAGGGTAGCGTTCGGGTCAGTGGTCGATACGGCGCGGAATGGAATGTGCGGATCACCGGAGATCCACATAGCCACCTGAGGAATCCAATCTACCGGGATCAGGTCAACGGCGTTCATCAGGAACACCCAGACGAAGATGGTCAGTGCCAATGGTGCAATCACCGGGCTACGGCCATGGAAGCTGTCTTTCACGCTGCCATCGACGAATTCGACCAATACTTCAACGAAGTTCTGCAAAGCACCAGGTTGACCGGAAGTCGCTTTCTTTGCCGCCATGCGGAAAAGAAGAACGAAGACCAGGCCCAATGCGACCGACCAGCCGAGGGTATCGACGTGGAAAGCCCAGAAGCCCATTTCCTTGGCTTCTGCTGCGGTGTGAGCAAAGCCCCAGCCGCCATTGGGTAGCTGCCCGAAGGTCAGGTTCTGCAAGTGGTGCTGGATATAGCCCGAAGCGGTTGTCTCTGCCATGGTTGCCTCAAACGCCCTAAGGTCTCGAAAGTCTTGTTCTCATCAGCAGGGGAGCGAACCAGCTGACCAGTTGGGTCAGCACGAAGACGCCGAATACAGCTAGCGGCGCCAATGGCTTCACACCTGCGAACGTCAATGCAAAGAGCACTGCCGTCAAAATCAGTTTGCCCGCTTCACCGGCATAAAAAGACCGGACGATAGCTTGGGCTGCTCGGGCGCCGGAAAACCGAAATGCCCTGTGAGCGAAATACACATTAGGTAACAAGGCTATCAGGCCTCCGCAGAGTCCTGAGTATCCGGCAACGACTCCGCGCCATTGCCAGAGCGCCAGTGCAGCGATCAGCAAAACGACAAATTGGGCCATTAACACCGGAAAAACCGCCAGACGATGGAAGGGCAAGCGGTTTGGCGTGCGGGTTTCCATCACTCTTGCTCCCCAGAGGTCGGCTGCCGGA
Organism: Pseudomonas sp. MF08817; assembly: GCF_059862705.1. Classification (NCBI taxonomy): domain Bacteria; kingdom Pseudomonadati; phylum Pseudomonadota; class Gammaproteobacteria; order Pseudomonadales; family Pseudomonadaceae; genus Pseudomonas; species Pseudomonas sp. MF08817. Next base: position 24,883 of record NZ_JCBCUY010000027.1, on the reverse strand, counting down.
AATCAATAACTTGGCATAATTTGTGCCGACAAAATGCGCGCAGAGTATAGGGGCGGTTCTGCCCCTATTCAACTGTCAGGTAGTGATTTCCGACTGCGCGCTACATACGCAATTGTTTCAGCGGATGTGAGCGAGGACGCCCTGCAACTCGTCGAGGGAGTTGTAGCCTATGACCAGTTGCCCTTTTCCCTTCTTACCGTGGCGGATCTGCACCGCAGAGCCCAGCCGCTCGGCCAGGCGCTGTTCCAGGCGCGCGATATCCGGGTCGGGTTTGACCGGTTCGGCAGCCTCCTGTTTGCCACTCAACCACTGGCGAACGAGGGCTTCGGTCTGGCGCACGGTCAGACCTCGTGCGACAACGTGTCGCGCCCCTTCAACCTGTTGATTTTCCGGCAATCCGAGCAATGCGCGGGCATGACCCATTTCCAGGTCGCCGTGGGACAGCATGGTTTTAATCACTTCCGGCAACGCAATCAGGCGCAACAAGTTGGCCACCGTCACCCGAGACTTGCCCACCGCCTCGGCGACCTGTTGCTGGGTCAGCTGAAATTCCTGCTGTAAGCGCTGCAGGGCAATCGCTTCTTCGATCGGATTGAGGTCTTCACGCTGGATGTTCTCGATCAGCGCCATGGCGATGGCGGTCTCATCCGGAACATCGCGCACCATCGCCGGGATAGTTTCCTGACCGGCCTGCTGGCTCGCCCGCCAGCGGCGTTCGCCGGCGATGATTTCAAACCGACCGGCACCGATAGGGCGCACCACGATCGGCTGCATGACGCCTTGGGCCTTGATCGAATTGGCCAGTTCTTCCAGCGCCTGCGGGTCCATATCGCGACGTGGCTGGTACTTGCCACGCTGGATCAGGTCCAACGGCAGGTGTTGTAGCTCACGTTTATCGGCCTGTACCGCTTGCTCCTCCAGGGAGCTCACGGTCGGACCGCTGAGCAGTGCATCCAGTCCTCGTCCGAGACCTCGTTTCTTGACGGCCATGGGGATTCCTTAAGTTGCCTGAGCAGCGGCAGTACGTGAATTTTTACGTTGGCGACGAACCATCTCGCCCGCCAGGGCCAGATAGGCCAGTGCGCCGCGGGAGGATTTGTCGTACGCCAGGGCCGGCATGCCGTAGCTAGGGGCTTCGGCGAGGCGGATGTTGCGCGGAATGACGGTGTCGTACAGCTGATCGCCGAAATGTTCCTTGAGCTGCGCTGAAACGTCGTTCATCAAACTCAAACGTGGGTCGTACATGGTGCGCAGCAACCCCTCGATCTTGAGGTTTGGGTTAAGCAATTCAGCGATGCGCTTGATGTTATCCACAAGGTCGCTAAGCCCTTCGAGGGCAAAGTATTCACACTGCATGGGGATAATCACCCCATCAGCGGCAACCAAGGCGTTGAGCGTCAGCATCGACAACGACGGCGGGCAGTCGATCAGGATGTAGTCGTAGTTCTCTCGAATCGGCGCCAAGGCGCTGCGCAGACGGCTTTCTTTCATCTGCATTTCCAGCAGAACGACTTCGGCTGCGGTCAGGTCGCGGTTGGCAGGTAGCAACTGGTAACCGCCGTGTTCGGAAAAGTGCATGGCCTGGGCCAGGTCACATTCGCCGATCAACAGGTCGTAAACCGAGTTCTCCAGGCCATGTTTATCCACACCGCTACCCATGGTGGCGTTGCCCTGTGGATCAAGGTCGATCAACAGCACCCGGCGCTTGGTTGCGACCAGGGATGCTGCGAGGTTGATGCAGGTGGTGGTCTTGCCCACACCACCCTTTTGGTTCGCTATCGCGAATACCTTAGCCATTCTTGCTTGTGTTCCCAATCATGCCGTGCGGCGCAGTATCAGCAGATGGCGTTGGCCTTGGCAACCAGGTACGGCCAAGGCGTGTTCGCTATCGAGGTGGAAGTCTGCCGGCAATGCTACCAGCTCATCGGCGGGATGAACGCCCTTCATTGCCAGCCAACGGGTGTCGCGGTTGCCCAGGTGGCGAGTCCAGTTGCTGAAATTCTCCATGCTGCTGAACGCCCGGGAGACGATCCCGTTGAATGGCAGCTCAGGCTGGTAGCTTTCGACGCGGCTGTGGATAACTTGCAGGTTATCCAGTTTCAGCTCGAGTTTGACCTGGGTGAGGAAGCGGGTTTTCTTGCCGTTGCTGTCCAGGCAAGTCACTTGCGAGTCGGGAAACAGGATCGCCAACGGGATTCCCGGCATGCCGCCGCCACTGCCCACGTCCAGCCAACGGCCGTTTTCGATGAAGGGCATCACGCTCAAACTGTCGAGCAGATGCCGTGAGACCATTTCGTCGGGATCGCGCACGGCCGTGAGGTTGTAGGCCTTGTTCCACTTAATCAACAGCGCCAGATAACCGAGCAGCAATTCGTGCTGATTCGGCGTCAGATCAACGCCAAGGGTACGAGCGCCTGTGGATAACTCTTCGGCATGTTGCGAGGTGACCAATGAACTCAAGCGCTTTGCTCCAACTGACGGCCCGCGCCGCGTTTTTTCAAATGAATCATCAACAGTGAGATGGCCGCCGGGGTAACGCCGGGAATACGCGAGGCCTGGCCCAGGGTTTCTGGCCGCGTGGCGCCGAGCTTGCTCTGGATCTCTTTGGATAGACCGGAAATGCCGGTGTAGTCGATATCCACAGGCAACTTGGTGTTCTCACTGGCGCGCAGGCGAGCGATTTCATCCTGTTGACGATCGATGTAGCCGGCGTACTTGGTCTTGATTTCGACCTGCTCGGCGACCTGGGGGTCTTCTGCACCTTGGCCGGTCACCTCGACCAAACCCGCGTAGTCGATTTCCGGCCGGCTTAGGAGATTGAGCAGGTTGTATTCATGGGTCAGCGGCGTGCCGAATTTTTCGGCAATGGCATCGCCCTGCTCGGTGCCCGGGCGCACCCAGGTGCTTTTCAGGCGCTGCTCTTCGAGTTCGATGCTTTCGCGCTTTTTGCAGAAAGCCGCCCAACGCACATCGTCCACCAAGCCCAGTTCGCGACCTTTTTCGGTCAAGCGTAAGTCGGCATTGTCCTCACGCAGGATCAAACGGTACTCGGCCCGGGACGTGAACATCCGATACGGTTCCTGGGTACCCAGGGTAATCAGGTCGTCGACCAATACGCCGATGTAGGCTTCGTCACGGCGCGGGCACCAACTGTCCTTGCCCTGGGCACGCAGTGCCGCGTTCGCCCCGGCGAGCAAACCTTGGGCGCCGGCCTCTTCGTAGCCAGTGGTGCCGTTGATTTGCCCAGCGAAGAACAAACCGCCAATAGCTTTGGTTTCCAGGCTGTACTTCAGGTCCCGCGGGTCGAAGTAGTCGTACTCGATGGCGTAGCCAGGACGGACGATATGGGCGTTTTCCATGCCGCGGATCGATTGCACGATCTGCAATTGCACATCGAACGGCAGGGATGTGGATATCCCGTTCGGGTACAACTCATGGGTGGTCAGGCCTTCGGGTTCGATAAAGACCTGATGGCTTTCCTTGTCGGCAAAGCGGTGGATCTTGTCTTCGATCGACGGGCAGTAACGCGGGCCGATGCCTTCGATCTCGCCTGCGGCGGAATACATCGGTGAACGATCGAGGTTCGCGGCGATGATTTCGTGGGTGCGTGCGTTGGTGTGGGTGATCCAGCAACTGACCTGTTTGGGATGCTGTTCCTTGGAACCCATGAACGACATCACCGGGATTGGCGTATCACCCGGTTGTTCGGTCATCACCGAGAAATCCACGGAGCGCCCGTCTATTCGCGGCGGCGTCCCGGTTTTCAGGCGCCCGACCCGCAGCGGCAGTTCACGCAGGCGACGAGCCAGGGCAATGGAGGGCGGATCACCTGCACGGCCGCCCGAGTAATTCTGCAAACCGATGTGGATAAGTCCACCCAGGAAGGTGCCAGTGGTCAGTACCACGGCGTCGGCAAAGAAGCGCAGGCCCATTTGGGTCACAACGCCACGCACTTGATCCTGCTCGACGATCAAGTCATCGGCGGCTTGTTGAAATATCCACAGGTTGGGCTGGTTTTCCAGGGTTTCACGCACCGCAGCCTTGTAGAGCACACGGTCAGCTTGGGCGCGGGTAGCCCGCACGGCTGGGCCTTTGCGGCTGTTCAACACGCGGAACTGGATACCACCTTTATCGGTGGCCATGGCCATCGCGCCGCCGAGGGCGTCGATCTCCTTGACCAGGTGGCTTTTGCCAATGCCACCAATGGCAGGGTTGCAACTCATCGCACCGAGGGTTTCCACGTTGTGCGTCAGCAACAGGGTTTTTGCCCCCATGCGTGCTGATGCCAGTGCTGCCTCGGTACCGGCATGACCGCCGCCGATGACGATCACTTCAAAACGGGAAGGGAAATCCACCACGCACCTCGTGCCTGCTTCAGTTAGGTAATCAGGAATAGTTTAGAGCTTGGTATCTGGACCAAGGCGGCAAGTATAGGGACTTCCCCCCTCCTAAAGAACCCTTTGCACAAAATTTAACCAGCTGTGGAAAACTCGAGGTTATAGAAATTAAAAAGAAAGAAATTTATTAAATCTTTGTTTTTATGTTTATTTATACTGAGGCGTGTTTCTGTGGATAGATCGCTGTAAGCCTTTATATTCGTAATGTACAGAGATTCAAAACCCTGTGGTCATGTGACCAAGAGCCCCTTGGATAACCGGTGTAAGCCTGTGGATTAAAGAGGTGATTATCCACAGGGCAGGTTATCTCCACATTTTAGGCCCTGTTATCAACTGGCCTTAACGGCAGTTATTCACAGGGCTTAATCCGCAGAAAAGCTGCAAACGGGTACAAATCGCAGGCACGCAAACGCTGCCTCAGGCGCGGCAGGCTGTAAAAAAATGGAGGAGGGGGTGGCACGGTGCCCTGCAATTGCAGCAATACCGCGGCTCAGTTACGCCACATTGCTGGAATTTGCAGGGTAGATGAGGGCTATTTACCGATACAGAAGCTGGAAAAGATCCTTCCCAGCAAGTCGTCCGAGCTAAAAGCGCCGGTGATTTCACCCAAGGACTGCTGAGCCTGACGCAGATCCTCTGCCAGCAACTCCCCTGCTCCCGCCAGGGTCAGTTGCGCCCGGCCGTGCTCAAGGGATGCGCTGGCGTGGCGCAGGGCCTCCAGGTGGCGCCGACGGGCGCTAAAGCTACTTTCCGAGGTCTGCTCGTAGCCCATGCAGGCCTTGAGGTGCTCGCGCAGCAGCTCCAGGCCCATACCTGCGGACTTGGCACTCAGGCTAAGGGTGACGTGGCCATCGTGGCTAACTTCCATGGCGATGACCTCGCCGGTCAGGTCGGCCTTGTTGCGAATCAAGGTGACTTTCGCAGGGTCGGGGCGGGTTTCCAGGAATTCCGGCCACAGCGCAAACGGATCTGCGGCTTCAGGTGCGGTGGCATCGACCACCAACAACACCCGATCGGCCTCGCCAATGGCCTTCAAGGCCCGTTCCACGCCAATTTTTTCGACCTGGTCATCGGTGTCGCGCAGCCCGGCGGTATCAACCACATGCAGGGGCATGCCATCGATGTGGATATGTTCGCGCAGGATATCGCGGGTGGTGCCAGCAATCTCAGTCACGATGGCGGCTTCGCGCCCGGCCAGGGCGTTGAGCAGGCTGGATTTGCCGGCGTTGGGCCGGCCAGCGATGACCACTGTCATGCCATCACGCAGCAACGCGCCCTGCCCGGCTTCGCGCAGGACGGTGGATAACTCGTCGCGCACGGCGTCCAGCATGCTTAGCACGTGGCCATCGGCGAGGAAGTCGATCTCTTCTTCCGGGAAATCGATGGCGGCTTCGACGTAGATCCGTAGCGCAATCAACTGCTCGGTCAAGCTATGGACCCGTTGGGAAAACGCGCCTTGTAGAGAACGAAGGGCATTGCGTGCAGCCTGGGCGGAGCTGGCTTCAATCAGGTCCGCGATGGCTTCGGCCTGGGCCAGGTCCAGTTTGTCGTTGAGAAAGGCTCGCTCACTGAACTCCCCGGGCCGGGCCAGGCGACAGCCCAGTTCCAGGCAACGGCGCAGCAGCATGTCCAGAACCACGGGGCCGCCATGACCTTGCAGTTCCAGCACATCTTCGCCGGTAAATGAGTTCGGCCCCGGGAAGTACAGCGCGATGCCCTCGTCCAACACATCGCCCTCGGCATTGAGGAAAGGGCCGTAGTGGGCAAAGCGCGGCTTCAGTTCGCGCCCGCTGATGGCTTGGGCCGCTAGGCCTGCCAGTGGCCCAGAAATACGCACGATACCGACTCCGCCACGGCCCTGGGCGGTGGCGACGGCGGCGATGGTTTCACGAGGAGCGCTCATAAACCGATGTCCCGATAGAAATGGCAGATAGCAAAACGCCCCACTAGGGGGCGTTTTGAGTGGTTATCCACAGCGTAAGTTATGCGTCGGCTTTTTTGGTAGCCGCCTCGACTTTACGGGTGATGTACCACTGTTGGGCGATGGACAGGCAGTTGTTCACAACCCAGTACAGCACCAGACCTGCCGGGAACCACAGGAAGAAGAAGGTGAAGATGATTGGCATCATTTTCATCACCTTGGCCTGCATCGGATCCGGCGGTGTCGGGTTCAACTGCTGCTGGATGAACATGGTGGCGCCCATGATGATCGGCAGGATGAAGAACGGATCCTTGATCGACAGGTCGGTAATCCACAGCATGAACGGCGCTTGACGCATTTCCACGCTTTCCAGGAGAACCCAGTACAGCGAGAGGAAAACCGGCATTTGCACAAGAATCGGCAAGCATCCACCCAGCGGGTTGATCTTCTCTTTCTTGTACAACTCCATCATGGCTTGGGACATTTTCTGCCGGTCATCGCCATGTTGTTCTTTCAGGGCGGCCAGTTTTGGCGCCACTGCACGCATACGCGCCATGGATTTGTAGCTGGCGGCCGACAGCGGGAAGAAGATCCCTTTAATCAGCATGGTCAGGAAAATGATCGACCAACCCCAGTTACCCACCAGGCTGTGGATATGTTGCAGCAGCCAGAAAATCGGTTGGGCGATGAACCACAGGATGCCGTAGTCGACGGTCAGTTCCAGGCCAGGGGACAACTCTTTGAGAATCGCCTGGCTTTTCGGACCGGCATACAGCGTCGCGCTGGTTTCAGCCTTGGCACCCGGCGCCACGCTCAAAGCAGGGCCGGTGAAACCGATGATGTAGTTACCTTGGCTGTCTTTGCGAGTCTGCACCACGTTGTTGTCGTTCTTGGCCGGAATCCAGGCCGTCACGAAGTAGTGCTGCAACCAGGCAACCCAACCACCCTGGACCGATTCTTTGAGGGTGGCCTTGTCGATATCTTTCATCGACACTTTTTTGTACGGCTCGGCACTTGTCCACAGGGCGGCGCCCAGGTAGGTCGCGGTGCCGGTAGCTGTGGTCGAAGAAGGATCGGAGCTGGCGTCACGCTTGAGTTGGGCAAACAGGTTGCCGGTCCAGGCCTTTTCGCTGCTGTTGTCGATCAGATAGGTCACTTTCAGGTCGTACAGACCGCGAGTGAAGGTGAAACGTTTGATGTAGTTGACCCCAGCATCGCTGAACTTCAGGTCAACATTCAGCTGGTTCTGGCCATCAGCCAGTTGATAAGTCTTTTGTTCGGTCGAATAAACCGGACGGCCGGTCGGACGAGCGTCCGGGCCATCGACACCGGTCAGGCCGCTTTGGGCCAGGTAAGTGCGTTCGCCACCGTTATCGAACAATTGAAACGGGATCTCCGGGTGATCCTGGCGACGTGGGTACAGCGGCAGCATCAGCTGGGCTATATCACCACCTTGAGGGTCGATTGCAAGTTCCAGGACGTCCGTTTTAACGCGGATAAGGTCTTTGCTGGTGGCAACCGGCATTTCTGCGGGGGCGCTGGTATCGGCATTCGCGCTGGGTACATCGGCACTGGCCGCTGCATTGTTGCCCACAGGTGCGTCTGGCAGACCTGAAGTCTGGGTGTTGGCAGCAACATTCTGAGTCGGCAGGGCAGCCTGGCCATAGTCCTGGTTCCAGTTAAGGACCATAACGTAGGACACGATTGCCAGGGCGACGATCAGGATCGTGCGTTTAATATCCATGATTACTCGGCCATCGAAGAAGAACGGGAGGTAGGGATAGATGGAACCGGGTCGTAACCACCGGGATTCCACGGATGACAGCGGCCTAAACGACGAACGGCCAGCCAGCCACCACGCAGAAGGCCATGATTTTCTATGGCTTCTTGCGCGTAGCAGGAACAACTGGGGTAGAAACGACAGTGGTTGGCCATCAGAGGACTAATGGCATAGCGATAGAACTGGATCGGAACGAGTGCCAGTTTACGCATCGGGACCGCCTACCCCTACAGTTTCGGTGTTGACCGCTGGTACTGGCTTGTTACGAGCCAGACGTTTCCAGAGCTTGCCGAAATGCTGAATCAATTCGGGGTTTTCTACGTCACCCAAACCTTTGCGCGCGACGATAACGATGTCCCAACCCACCAGAGAATCCTGGTGAAGGCGAAACGATTCGCGCATCAGACGTTTGAGGCGATTGCGCTCAACGGAGAGCTTGACGCTCTTCTTGCCAATCACCAGGCCGAGGCGTGGGTGGTCAAGATCGTTGTTGCGTGCAAGGAGCAAGAGATTTTTCCCCGGAACCTTGCCGGTGGGGGAGTCAAAGACTGCCTTGAAATGCCGGGGGGTAAGCAGACGCTTTTCCCGACTGAAGTCCTGACTCACCACCAGTACCGGATTATCAAACTGCCAGACGCGCACGACCTTTGGCGCGACGGCGCGACAGAACAGCACGGCCGTTCTTGGTAGCCATGCGAGCACGGAAACCGTGGGTACGAGCGCGTTTGATGGTGCTTGGTTGGAAAGTACGTTTCATGTCGTGTTACCTGGTTCGTCCACAACGGGCCGGAATGGCCCCCGTTTTAAGAGACCGGCGATTCTAGAGAAAGCACGCCCCTAGGTCAATTTCCAACCAACGTTTCCTTTAATTAGATCTCTACAGCCTCGTGAGGGAGAGTTGGCGGTGTGTAGATATAGAAATAAGAAAGGAATTATTTAAAGCTTTTCTGTAAAGCTTATTAAAGCTAGGGATGCTATCTCCTGTGGATAACAGCATTTAAGCCTTCTAATTCGGGCTGTACAGAGGATGACAACTAGGCGTGAAAGCGGTGCCCTACCTGTGCCGTACTGTCGGATAACCTGTGGGCGAAAGCGATGGTTATCCACAGGCCGGTTATCCACTGGCTTTACCCCCTACTTTTGCAACGGGCTTAGCCATGGTTATCCACAGAGCTTATGCACATACCGTTGGTCATCTTTTTTATGGGTAAAGCATTGATTCTTCGTGCGGTGCGGCCAACCTACATGTGGATAAGTGTGCGTCTGGCCGCTACAATGGCCGCTGTTTTTGCCTCACCGGCTTTCGACTTAGGGGATATCCGTGTCAGTGGAACTTTGGCAGCAGTGCGTAGAACTTCTGCGTGATGAGCTGCCTGCCCAGCAATTCAACACTTGGATCCGTCCACTACAGGTCGAAGCCGATGGCGACGAGCTGCGTGTCTACGCACCGAACCGCTTTGTTCTCGATTGGGTCAACGAAAAGTACTTGAGCCGTGTGCTCGAGCTGCTGGACGAGCACGGCAACGGTATGGCCCCGGCGCTTTCCTTATTAATAGGCAGCAAACGCAGCTCAGCACCTCGTGCGGCGCCCAACGCCCCGCTGGCCGCTGCGGCATCCCAAGCTCAAGCCTCGGTCGCCCCACCACCTGTCAATGCACCTACCCCCGCTGCGCCAGCCAAACGCGCCACCCATAAGGTAGCCGAGGCCAGCGAAGAGCCCTCGCGCGACAGCTTCGACCCGATGGCCGGTGCCAGTTCGCAACAGGCTCCGGTTCGTGCCGAGCAGCGCACCGTGCAGGTCGAAGGTGCCCTCAAGCACACCAGTTACTTGAATCGCACGTTCACCTTCGAGAACTTCGTCGAAGGTAAGTCGAACCAATTGGCCCGTGCGGCTGCCTGGCAAGTGGCGGATAACCCCAAGCACGGTTACAACCCGCTGTTCCTGTATGGCGGCGTGGGCCTGGGTAAGACTCACTTGATGCACGCTGTGGGTAACCATCTATTAAAGAAGAACCCGAATGCCAAGGTCGTGTACCTGCACTCGGAGCGCTTCGTCGCGGACATGGTCAAGGCGTTGCAGCTCAACGCAATCAACGAGTTCAAGCGTTTCTACCGCTCCGTCGATGCCCTGTTGATCGATGACATTCAATTCTTCGCTCGCAAGGAACGGTCCCAGGAAGAGTTTTTCCACACGTTCAACGCACTGCTTGAAGGTGGCCAGCAGGTCATCCTGACCAGCGATCGTTACCCGAAGGAAATCGAAGGGCTTGAAGAACGCCTCAAATCGCGCTTCGGTTGGGGCCTGACAGTTGCCGTCGAACCTCCAGAGCTGGAAACCCGTGTCGCGATTCTGATGAAGAAGGCCGACCAGGCCAAGGTCGACCTCCCCCACGACGCGGCGTTCTTCATTGCCCAACGCATTCGCTCCAACGTGCGTGAGCTTGAGGGCGCGCTCAAGCGCGTCATCGCTCACTCCCACTTCATGGGCCGCGACATCACGATCGAGCTGATCCGCGAATCCCTGAAGGACCTGCTGGCACTCCAAGACAAACTGGTGTCTGTGGATAACATTCAGCGCACCGTCGCCGAGTACTACAAGATCAAGATTTCCGACCTGCTGTCCAAGCGTCGTTCCCGTTCTGTCGCCCGCCCGCGTCAAGTGGCCATGGCGCTGTCCAAGGAACTGACCAACCACAGCCTGCCGGAAATCGGCGATGTGTTCGGCGGCCGCGATCACACCACGGTCTTGCACGCGTGCCGCAAGATCAACGAACTCAAGGAATCCGACGCGGACATCCGCGAGGACTACAAGAACCTGCTGCGTACACTGACTACTTGATGGCACCAGCGCAGCTTATTAAGGCAAGGGACTAGACCATGCATTTCACCATTCAACGCGAAGCCCTGTTGAAACCCCTGCAACTGGTCGCAGGCGTCGTTGAGCGCCGCCAGACCTTGCCGGTGCTCTCTAACGTGCTGTTGGTCGTCGAAGGCCAGCAGCTGTCGCTGACCGGTACCGACCTGGAAGTCGAACTGGTTGGCCGTGTGGAGTTGGAAGAGCCGGCAGAACCCGGCGAAATCACCGTCCCGGCGCGTAAGCTGATGGACATCTGCAAAAGCCTGCCAAACGATGCGCTGATCGACATCAAGGTCGATGAGCAGAAACTGGTGGTCAAGGCTGGCCGGAGCCGCTTCACCCTGTCCACCCTGCCGGCTAACGATTTCCCCACTGTTGAAGAAGGCCCGGGCTCGCTGACGTGCAGCCTGGAGCAAAGCAGGCTGCGTCGCTTGATCGAACGCACCAGCTTCGCCATGGCCCAGCAGGATGTACGTTATTACCTCAACGGCATGCTGCTGGAGGTTTCCGAAGGGATCATCCGCGCTGTGGCCACCGACGGCCATCGGTTGGCCATGTGCTCGATGAAAGCCGATATTGGCCAACCGGATCGCCACCAGGTGATCGTGCCGCGCAAAGGCATTCTGGAATTGGCGCGCCTGCTCACTGAGCCGGACGGCCAGGTCAGCATCGTGCTTGGTCAGCACCATATTCGTGCGACCACGGGCGAGTTCACCTTCACCTCCAAACTGGTGGACGGCAAGTTCCCGGACTACGAGCGCGTTCTGCCTAAAGGTGGCGACAAGTTGGTACTGGGCGACCGCCAGGCATTGCGCGAAGCGTTCAGCCGTACCGCGATCCTGTCCAACGAAAAATATCGCGGCATCCGCCTGCAACTGGCCAACGGTCAGTTGAAAATCCAGGCCAATAACCCGGAACAGGAAGAAGCGGAAGAAGAAGTGGGCGTCGACTACAACGGTGGCTCGCTGGAAATCGGCTTCAACGTCAGCTATTTGCTGGACGTGCTGGGCGTCATGACCACTGAGCAGGTTCGCCTGATCCTGTCCGACTCCAACAGCAGTGCGCTGGTGCAGGAATCCGACAACGATGATTCGGCATACGTCGTCATGCCGATGCGCCTGTAAACATGTTCAGCAGAAGCTAGATGTCCCTCAGTCGCGTCACGGTCACCGCGGTGCGCAATCTGCACCCGGTGACCTTCTCCCCTTCCCCACGCATCAACATCCTCTCTGGCTCTAATGGCAGTGGCAAAACCAGTGTTCTGGAAGCCATTCATTTGCTTGGGCTTGCCCGCTCGTTCCGCAGCACTCGGTTGCTGCCGGTCATCCAGTACGAGCAGCCGGCCTGCACGGTGTTTGGTCAGGTTGAGCTGGCAGAAGGTGGGCACAGCGCATTGGGTATTTCTCGGGATCGCCAAGGCGAGTTCCAGATCCGCATCGATGGGCAGAACGCCCGCAGCGCCGCTCAGTTGGCCGAGATCCTGCCGCTGCAACTCATCAACCCTGACAGTTTTCGCTTGCTGGAGGGCGCACCGAAAATTCGTCGGCAGTTTCTCGACTGGGGTGTGTTCCACGTGGAACCACGTTTCATGTCCACCTGGCAGCGGCTGCAGAAGGCCCTGCGCCAGAGAAACTCTTGGCTGCGGCATGGTACACTTGACGCCGTTTCGCAAGCGGTTTGGGACAGAGAACTGTGCCAGGCCAGCGCTGAGATTGATGAATACCGCCGCGCTTACATCAAAGCCTTGAAACCAGTCTTTGAGCAAACCTTGAGCGAACTCGTTGAGCTTGAGGGTTTGACGTTGAGCTATTACCGGGGGTGGGACAAAGAGCGAGAGCTAAGTGCAGTGCTCACCGCTTCCGTTCACCGGGACCAGCAAATGGGGCATACCCAGGCCGGGCCACAACGCGCTGATTTGCGTCTTCGATTGGGCGCACATAACGCTGCGGATATCTTGTCCCGCGGCCAGCAGAAGTTAGTGGTCTGTGCCCTACGCATCGCCCAGGGGCACTTGGTCAGCCAGGCCCGGCGCGGCCAATGTATTTATCTGGTGGATGATTTGCCGTCAGAACTGGACGAGCAGCACCGCCGCGCGCTTTGCCGTTTGCTGGAAGACTTACGCTGCCAGGTGTTCATTACTTGTGTAGACCACGAATTATTGAGGGACGGCTGGCAGACGGAAACGCCAGTCGCTCTGTTCCACGTGGAACAGGGCCGTATCACCCAGACCCACGACCATCGGGAGTGAAGGCATGAGCGAAGAAAACACGTACGACTCGACGAGCATTAAAGTGCTCAAAGGCCTGGATGCCGTACGCAAACGTCCCGGTATGTACATTGGGGACACCGATGATGGTAGCGGTCTGCACCACATGGTGTTCGAGGTGGTCGATAACTCGATCGACGAAGCTCTGGCTGGCCATTGCGACGACATCAGTATCATCATCCACCCGGATGAATCGATCACCGTACGCGACAACGGTCGCGGCATTCCGGTAGACGTGCATAAAGAAGAAGGCGTTTCCGCAGCCGAAGTCATCATGACGGTGCTGCACGCCGGCGGTAAGTTCGACGATAACTCCTACAAAGTATCCGGCGGGTTGCACGGTGTGGGTGTTTCGGTGGTAAACGCCCTGTCCGAAGAGCTGATCCTCACCGTCCGCCGCAGCGGCAAAATCTGGGAACAGACCTATATCCACGGTGTGCCAAAAGAGCCGATGCGCATCGTCGGTGAAAGCGAAACCACCGGGACCCAGATCCACTTCAAGCCCTCGCCTGAAACCTTCAAGAACATCCACTTCAGCTGGGACATCCTGGCCAAGCGGATTCGTGAACTGTCCTTCCTCAACTCCGGTGTCGGCATCGTCCTCAAGGATGAGCGCAGCGGCAAGGAAGAACTGTTCAAGTATGAAGGTGGCCTGCGCGCATTCGTTGAATACCTGAATACGAACCGCACCCCGGTCAACCAGGTGTTCCACTTCAATATCCAGCGCGAAGACGGCATCGGCGTTGAAATCGCTCTGCAGTGGAACGACAGCTTCAACGAAAACCTGCTGTGCTTCACCAACAACATTCCGCAGCGCGATGGCGGTACTCACCTGGTGGGCTTCCGTTCGGCGCTGACGCGTAACCTGAACACCTACATCGAAGCCGAAGGCCTGGCGAAGAAGCACAAAGTCGCCACCACCGGTGACGACGCCCGCGAAGGCCTGACCGCCATTATCTCGGTCAAGGTGCCGGACCCTAAGTTCAGTTCCCAGACCAAGGACAAACTGGTGTCCTCCGAAGTGAAGACCGCGGTCGAACAAGAGATGGGCAAGTATTTCTCCGACTTCCTGCTGGAAAACCCCAACGAAGCGAAATTGGTTGTCGGCAAGATGATCGATGCGGCACGGGCCCGTGAAGCGGCGCGTAAAGCCCGTGAGATGACCCGTCGCAAAGGTGCGCTGGATATCGCCGGCCTGCCGGGCAAACTGGCGGACTGCCAGGAAAAAGACCCTGCCCTCTCCGAACTGTACCTGGTGGAAGGTGACTCTGCTGGCGGCTCCGCCAAGCAGGGACGCAACCGCAAGACCCAGGCGATCCTGCCCCTCAAAGGCAAGATCCTCAACGTCGAGAAGGCCCGTTTCGACAAGATGATCTCTTCCCAGGAAGTCGGCACGCTGATTACCGCCCTGGGCTGTGGCATCGGCCGCGAAGAGTACAACATCGAGAAACTGCGCTATCACAACATCATCATCATGACCGATGCTGACGTCGACGGTTCGCACATCCGTACCCTGCTACTCACTTTCTTCTTCCGCCAATTGCCGGAACTGATCGAGCGTGGCTATATCTACATCGCCCAGCCGCCGCTGTACAAAGTGAAGAAAGGCAAGCAAGAGCAATACATCAAAGACGACGACGCCATGGAAGAGTACATGACGCAGTCGGCCCTGGAAGACGCGAGCCTGCACCTGAACGACGAAGCGCCCGGTATTTCCGGCGAGGCGCTGGAGCGCCTGGTCAACGACTTCCGCATGGTGATGAAGACCCTCAAGCGTCTGTCGCGCCTGTACCCGCAGGAGTTGACCGAACACTTCATCTACCTGCCGGCCGTCAGCCTGGAGCAACTGTCCGATCACGCGGCCATGCAGGATTGGCTGGCCCAGTACGAAGTGCGCCTGCGCACGGTAGAGAAATCCGGCCTGGTCTACAAAGCCAGCCTGCGTGAGGACCGTGAACGTAACGTCTGGCTGCCTGAGGTCGAACTGATCTCCCACGGCCTGTCGAACTACATCACGTTCAACCGCGACTTCTTCGGCAGCAACGACTACAAAACCGTCGTGACCCTGGGCGCCCAACTCAGCACCTTGCTCGACGAAGGCGCGTACATCCAGCGCGGCGAACGCAAGAAAGCCGTGACCGAGTTCAAGGAAGCCCTCGACTGGCTGATGGCCGAAAGCACCAAGCGCCACACCATCCAGCGATACAAAGGTCTGGGTGAAATGAACCCGGATCAGCTGTGGGAAACCACCATGGACCCAAGCGTGCGCCGCATGCTCAAAGTCACCATCGAAGACGCCATTGGCGCGGACCAGATCTTCAACACCCTCATGGGTGATGCGGTCGAACCCCGCCGTGACTTCATCGAGGCCAATGCCTTGGCGGTGTCTAACCTGGATTTCTGATCGGGTTGTCGCCATAACGAAAAAGGCCAACGCATGCGTTGGCCTTTTTTGTGGGGGAGGTTTCACGGCAGAGTTGACGCAGCAAATCCCCGCCGTGTTCACAGCTGTGTAACGACCATGCTTGCTCCCCGGTGCCCGGGATTTGTTGCGGTGTCCTACCTGGCGAGATGCCGCCACAGTTACTGCGTGACCGTCTGATCCTGGTGGCCGCCTGCTGGGAGTGCGCTGGGGTTGTTGTTGGGTTACCTGATCTGGAACTGGCGACGTTTAAGCGTCGTAAGGCCTACTTCGGCTGAGAGTTGGCGCGTCTGGATGCCGAACTCGCTGCTTCATCACCGATGCCGACTAATCACTGCTTACCCGCCCTCTTCAACCTGCGGGAAAAATCCATCAAATATAGCCCTCAAGTTCCCGTGTCAGCGTTCAGGTTCGATGCCACCACGGCTGGCTAAACTGCGAAATCACCGACTAGGACCAAGACATCAACTCAGAAAAACTGTCCCGGCTCTTCAGCCAGTACCAATGCTTAGCCTCAGCCCATGGCAGCGACGGTTTGGGCTTGGGGTATGGTGGATCATCTTTGGGGGTGGATTTTTTGTGAGAGTTGGGTGGGGGAGCCAAAGCTGCTGTTAATTGAGCTTTGAGATTGAAATGTTCGAGGAATGATCTGTGCGCGCAACTGACATCAACTGACGAATAAACCACAAACCTGCCACTGTGCAAACAGCAACCAGACATATAAGTATCAGTAGTTTTCCATAAGTCCCAATTGCAGAGCTTACATAGACCGCCATCGCTGCAGTAATACTCAATAGCAGTGATACCCAATGATTACCTGCTGGAACTTTTAGGACACTTAACATGAATGCCATCGCAACGGAGTCTACGATAATACGGGCAGTCCAAGCCCAGGCGGCCCCTTCAATCCCGGCATAACGTATGGATAGGTAAAGCATAGGCAAGAAAAACAGAAGTTCTATTATGTGCAGACGAGCTATCAGAGAGGCCTTTCCTCTGCCCAAAAGATAGGTCTGATAGATTTGTGCTAAACAATTCACCAGTACTCCAATAGATAAAATCTTCAAGGCTCCTGCCGCATTACTTCCGAATTCTGTGGAGATCCACCAACCTAACATTTGCGGAGCGAAAAGTATGAGGACAGTTATGATAGGTAACACAAGCGCAAGCACCATGCTTGCACTTAAGGCTAAGAGTTTGTGATTGTTATCAGTCAATTTTGTTCCTCTGGCCATGAGTGGAAAAAGTACACCGCTAAGAGCAGATGGCAATATGAATAGCTTCGTCACAAACTCATAAGGCGTTGTGTAATACGCCACTGAGGGCGCAGAGATACTAGAAGCAAGAAAAAATCTATCCATATAAAGCATCAATGCACTGGCCAGATTAGAAACCGTAATCCATCCACCAAAGGTAAGCAGATTCTTCAACTCCACGAGCCTCCGATGCCGGCTTAAACTGCTTTTTGACAGGTAACTCCTGCAACTCCAAGCCATCGTAAGGCCGCCCACGATACGAGCAACCAACATGATCGCAATGATGACATCAACTCTAGGGTAGGAGGCTATCGCAAATATCGGTGCAGTGAAGGTAACCAGCCCGAACCCGAGGCGTACTAGAGATACAATACCAAACCTACTAAAACCTTCTAAAACTCCCCTGAACCCACCACTGACAATAACGAATGGAATATTTAAAGCTAACAGCAATGCGCTATTGTTAAATTCATCATGGTTGAGACCAAAATTTTGATAATCGAAGTAGCGTGTCACGATCCAAGTCAGTGCCCCCATGAGCAAACCTAAAGCACTCAAGACGTAGATACCTGAACGCACTAATGAACAAAGTCGGTCGGGCCAGGCCTGTAGTTCAGCAACACGCTTCGTTAGCGCACGAGAGATACCTAAGTCAAAAAGACTGGCATAACCAATCACGGCCCAAATGAGTGTTAAAACCCCAAAGCGTTGCAGCCCTAAACTATTAATTATGCTTGGTACCGTAAGCAATCCAACAAATAGTGGGATTGCCAATGAAGCAAAGCTTAGAGTGCTATTACGTAAAATCATCGGATACCCGCTTGAAGGTCTATTCCTCGATTACGTGAGTACGCAGTGTATATCAATACCACAGCTAGACCTATTGTCGTCCAGCCCAATGTGGGAAATGTCAGAGCTTCCAGACGGTGATGCAAAAATGGAACGTCTAGTATGCAGGCAAGGTCGTTGAGAGAGTAAATACGGCTCTCTGATGTTTTAAAAGAACAACCTGCAAAAAGTGTGAGCTGTAGCCAAGTAACACTAATACAGAAGAGCGCCATATATCCAAGCCAAAATCTCCAGAGCAACGACGCGAAAGCTATTTTCGTTCTAATTAGGTTCCAGCCAGCAGCAAGCATTAAGCTAAGGGGAGCTATTAGTGTGTGGAAATACCATCCAGGAGCTCCTGCCCCAACACCCGTTACTGCAATGCGAATGAGTAAGTAGTAAATTAGACCGCTACCGACCGCTCCAATGATTAGTAAAGCTAAAACAGCTGACTCATTATTTTTGTGCTTGAGTAAGTGTAGCGAAGCACCCAAAATTCCGAACAGTAAAAAAACTAATGGAAGTACAAATATCACTGGGGGGTATGCACTGGATGCCGTACTTCCCCAGATAAATGTCATACCGATGCCTAGCACCCCCTTTATTATCTCGATAGGGTAATGAAACGCACCTACCCAAAATAGGCCAGTCGGCACATCAGTTGAAGAAAGCTCGACAAGGCCTGTCACTGAGCCATGCTCCGTGAGATTAGAGAAATAGCGTTTAGCCGAGAAACAAAAGAATAATCCTAAAACCAGTAAAGATCGAGCTGAGGCATAAAAACGATCAACCAAGTTACCTCGCGCTTCCAGCCAAGTTAGCCATATCACAACTGCTATTGTTATTGGAAGGAACGTGATTTTTGTGAGTCCTCCTAGACCAAGAATAACTCCTAGCGCAACGTACCAGTACCAACGTTGAGAGGACTCGATGCGTTTAATTAATAAAAACCAAACCAGCGACAAGATCAGAACGACCAACGAGTCATTACCCAGTCGCGCAAATTCGGGTATTAGGCCAGGAAAAATCAACGGCCAGCTCATTGACAGCTTTGAATAATCTTTGCTCATCTCGGGGAACTTTAGTTTCACCATTCTGGCTGTTGCCGATATGGAAATCATCAACCCCAGAAATGCTAGCGTCCAAGATACCCATCTCAGGAGGAATAGCTGTGAAGACCAAGACAGATCGGATGTAAGCCAAGTAATTGGAGCCAGCAGCCTGTAATAAAACTCCGGATGTTGCCCTTGCCAGTTACTTGTTTCTCCAGGGGAGTATTGACGAGGATGAGATGGTTTGCTGTGTGGTAGATTTTTTGCCAAATCATCGTTGGCAAACCACTCCCTATAGGTCACTCCACCATTTTTATCGAATGGCGCAGTAGTGCTATATGGGGTTGGCGCTACCCGCCTATAGGCTTCCACCTCAGCCGAAAGCTTGCCCTGCTCTACGGAAGGAGGCTGTCCGGTGTCTGCCATTTGCTGGAGATAAGAATAGTGAGCTACCTCATCGTACCCTTCCCATGGGGGAAGGAAACAGATGAAAGCGATGCCAAACAAGTATATCGATATCCATATAATCGTGGTTGTATAACCACGACGATTAAATTTAAATATGTGGTCTCTACTGGTCAAGTATGGCAGCCTTATAAGCATCAACGTTTTTTGTGATTTTTCTGTACCTGATAGAGCTGATTGAGAATTCCGCATTGCCAAATATCGAACTGGTTTCAAGTTTTAATGCTGGAATTTCACCGGGTTTAATTATTAACGGAAAGATAATTTTTGTTTCATATGGCGGCAATGAAACTGGTAGCGGAGTAGATGTACCAATAGGACTTATGAAGTAACGCGCCACTTTGCCAAAAACAGGAATTTTGGATAGTTTGTTATCTATTACATAGTCTACCTCTAGTACGTAGACTTGACTTTTATCATATTTGTTAACTGTCAAAGAGTCTAGATTTATAAGTTTAGAGTTTTTGGCTATCTTCATCTCTCCATCCCAGGAACTACTTGGATATACCCAATTATGAAATTTTGGTTGGCAGAGGCTGTCTGGATTATCAACCCAATTACCTAAGGCAGATAAGTTGCTTTTTCGGCGCCAAATTAAACTGTAGTCTGTTTTTCTGACGAGATCATAATTTGCTAAAATAGCCTCATAAAATGGCCATGAGGCGGTTTGAATCCAGCGTTCATAAGCGGTATAAGTTGGTCTTATAGTATGCACAAAAGCTGGTTTTGAAGATTCGAAAATTTCGATGTAATTGGCTCTTCTTTTTTTACCAAGAGCGTGAATTATATAGTCGATCCCACTTTGATTTACAGTGCCGGACTCTAGTTCGAAGAAGCCTGTATATGTAGACCAAATAGTCGGACGCTTATCATACTCACAGGATGCAGGTGTCCAAGTTTCAAAGTATATTCCTGATCCTGAGGCAGGACTTTCAGTTTTTTTTGTTCGAGCTGAGGTTGTGCTGCTGACCTTTGTACCAAAAGCCTGTTCGTTGGTCTGTCGATATTCTTGATTTTTGTTATTCTGCTCCGCATGATATAGCCACTCTGCATTGATCGGAAACTTGGTGCTTAAGTTGGAGTTTGTGGTTAGTTGAAAGTCTTTCGACGTAAATTCGATAGCAGACTTAATAACGAGTTGTTGGGGGAAACCATGGACATAGGGTTCTAGCGGGGGGCCATCAACACAAATAATAGAGTTATAAGTAGATATAATATGTCGCTCGAAAGACTCATTAAGGAATTGTGCAATTCGATATCTAGTTATATTGGATAGCAGTTTTGGATCACCTATCATTAGGCAGCTTTGGCCTTTCGTCGACACGCTTGAAATTCCATTGATCCAGATGCCAGTTTTCTTTGAATAAAACGGGGTAGAGGACATGCGTTGTGAGTCTAGTTTTGGATTGTCATACCGAAACGTAAAGATTTTATCTCGGCCAGAATAGGTTAATAGTAAATGCGAGCTTGTAACTTGTTCAACCTGTTCAGTGTGGTTGTTAATAGTAATATCTGTTCCTTTGCTGATTAGGGTTACTAAGTCAACAGGGGGGTTGTGAAATATAAGAAAATTTGATGGTTCTTGAACATCAAGGTTAACGTCATTGGCTTGGGCAGCAAGTAACGACTTTGGTGGTATAACAGTCGAGGCAATATAGGATAAATTTTTATACTCCTCCCCAGTGGGGATCACTCCGGAGTACCGTTTCTCTAGTATTGAGGCGCTATAGTCTCTGTTGAAAGCCACTGCGGAGGGAATGAGTCCACGTAAACCCGCAGGGGAAAGTAAAACAAAAATAGCCATGCCTAAAAGTGATAAAATTCTAAATCGAACGATACTACGTTCTGTAAGCCGGTTTTCTATGCGAGTCCAAGAAAAAGAGATTATAACTGCACATGCTATCCGGGTTGCCGCTTCTGAATAATGACTCGAAATCATTCCTAGATTTGAAATAAGTGCTGCACACCCATAGGCCAAGCCAAGCATCCAAATTCTATACTCATTTTTTTCTATTTCATTTTTTGATTTGAAAAGTGAAAGCACTGCTGTAAATATTGCAATAGTTATGATTATGTAATTGACGAAGGGTCTTCTAGTTCCAGGAACAAAAAACAGTGATGAAAAATCTTTGGGGAATATATTAGGATATGCTCCAAAATACCAAAATTGATCTGCTGGGAGATCAGATAAATAGAAGCTAATAGCTTGGCTCGGCTTTCCACCGGTAATGACGTATATTGCAGCCAGATACAGAAGAGGTGTTAGTAAGCAGAACAGAACTGCATCACGGATTCGGATGTACCACTTAGGCTGTCCAGGATGTATTAGAATCAAGGCACTAGCAGTTGCCAAAAAAAGCGCTATTCCCTGCTCCGTAGCGATAATCATCGCTGAGGAACAAAATATAGTTAACGGAATAACTATCTGAGAAAAAGTAGAGTTCTTACGTATCCTTTGTTTTCTATTTATATAAAAAAGATAGCCAAGGCAAAGTGCCGGAACTAATGTTCTAACTGCTAATGAAGAGTAGGCATCCCCAAAAGGGTCGGTCAGCCAAAATAGACTGAGAAGTTCTGTGGATATAATAAAAAAGGCAGAAAGTCCGAGAGCTATGACTGGACGTCGTAGGCCTCCAAAAATAGCTAAGATGGCAAAAAATGCACATAAACCGTTGATAAAATATCGCGACACTTCAGAGGCAAATAAAGTTTTCCCAAATAAAAAATAAATAGGATAATGAAGGTATGAGATAACTAGGCCGTGGAAAACTTGAAAGTCTCTTCCTGGTATTTCTCCAGCAGCAATACGGCGTAATGGATTTATATGTTGAAAGGCCCCATCAATTGGAATGCTTGTAAAAAAAATAGATTTTTTTAGTGTGTAGATAATCAAGGTAAATAATAATGATATAAAAATAAAAAAGCACAGTGCTTTTTCTACGTTTTTAAAATTGTCGGTTTTTAGTCTGCTGAATAATGATTTTATGAGTTGCACAAATAGATATCTCGATAATTATTGTACAATTTACGGTTGAGCCCTAATTCATGACCCATATTTCGCCATGATTTTTTAAGGGTTATAGGCGCCGGCACATGCTTTCACAAGTGTTTTCAGTACCTCAAAATTCCCTCGAAAAGCACTGATTTTTGTCGGAACCTCACCTTTGGGGTAGCGTCGTACTGTAGGCAGTTCAATGCATTTGTATCCCAAGCGTGGGGCACGATATGAGAGGTAGGCCAACAACTCATACTTGGAGAAAACATCTCTGAATATTGATATTTTTGGGTCTACCAGCATTTTTCGGCTGTAGGCGCGAAAACCTTGAGTAGTATCTGTCCAGTGAAACCCAGAAGCGACACTTAACATGGGGGCATGGATAAAGCGGATAGCAAAATCCCTTGATTTGGGGGTGTTTTCTGCGGTTCCCCCTTCTACGAACCGGGAAGCCTGAACGAAATCCGCACCTTGTTTAAGTGCGTTAATGAAATCGAGAATTGCATCTGGGTCGTCTTTGTCGTTTCCATCAATCGTTACGACCCCCTCGTATCCTTGATCGAGAACAAATGCGTAAGCACATCGAAGTTGTGCACTCAATTTCCCGGGTGCGGTTTTGAGTACGAGGCCACGAACTCCAATCTGTTGCAGTGACTCCAACTCCAGCGATCCGTCAGTACTACCACCATCAACAATAATGATATCCGCAATACTGGACACATTAACTGCGGCCATACGAGTTAACAGGCTCTTAATCCGCTCACCTTCGTTAATGACAGGAATCACCACACACCAAGCGTGCTCCCGCCCTAGCCATAGTGGGATCTCGAATGACGGAACTTGCCAGGTTTCGCGAATAGCTGGAGTAATTTCTATAGATGTCATTGGGTGTACCTTTAAGCGACGCGAGCTGTAATCAAGGCTACGCCGGCAATTACCAGTAAGATCCCTGCACCTGTTGTCCAGTGAAAGGGTTCACGAAAAATCAATATAGAAGACATTGCGACGGCAGCAACTGCACCAGCTGTGAGGACAGGATGTGCCACATTTAATGGTAGCCTTGCCAAGGCTGCAGCATAGAGAAGAAATGCTGCACCATAGAGACCAAGGCCTAGCCAAAATGGCCAGTTATTTAGAGCAGCCATTGGGTCACTGAGGGATGGAAATTTACGCGGCTCCATCATCGCCATCTTTATCAGTACGCTTGCGGAGGCATTGGAAAGAATGCCAATTATCAAAATGAACCACTTCATTTGTCTACTCCAGCACCTAGGGATCTATAGTGCTTCTCGGCAAATTGGAGTGCTCGCTCAATTGAGAGCACATGTGATTCACCCTGAGTACCTAGCATTTCAATAGAGACAATAGGGTTCGTCAGGTGTTGCCTGATGGCTTCTGCCATTCTTTGGTGATCTGTACCACCATCGCCCAAGGTCACTAGATTCGGTTCACTGGCGTGGATATGTCCGATGAACGGAGCCGTATTCTGAAGAACTTGATAAGGATCTTCACCATTGATCGCTAGTGCGCCCGTGTCTAGTTGCATCTTGATCGACGGATGCGCAATTAACTTTACGATGTATGCAGTTTCAGCGCTGGTGGTCATGAAGTTAGCACCATAACACGTGGGGTTTGGCTCTAAGCACACAGTAACATTGGTCGTCTGGGCGATATCGCCTAATTCTCTAAAAAACGAAATAGCAACTTCCTGGGTTTCAGCTTCACTCAACCCAGTACGGTCCCTGTTTTTCGGAGAACCGAATACCAGGCGGGTCGCGCCGAGGCCTGCCCCAATTCGGCATATTGCTTTCAAGTGACTTAACATAGCTTTTTGGGAGGTTGGAGCGCCGAAAACATTAAGGCCCGATGTACCAAAAAGTAGTGCCTGCATGCCGGTAATTTCTATACCTCTTGTATTCCACCATGCTTTAACGTGTGCAATTTCTGAGTCTGAAGCGTTGGCCGGCTGAGCGAAGTATTTTCCTGGCGCAATATCTATTGCATCAACACTGTAGCGTTGGAGAAGCTGAACAACTGCCTCATCCTCTGTTACGTCCCATGCAATATTAGAAACCGCTAGCCTCATGCCGTTTTCTCCGAGATGGGTTTGGGTGTAGGGCTTTCTGATTGCGCATAACTTCTGACAGCCAGAATGGTCTCTCTGGAAGAGTACTGGTAGCGACCAGAGGCTCCGAATATGTGAGCGTATTTTGTTTGCATATCGTAGGTAGCAGCAGTACTGGCTAAAGAGTGATTGAACACATTACCGAAACCTTTCTCTGAGATCTCACCGACACTGATTGGCTCAGAGGTCAGATGAATAAGTTTAAGGCCATTGTCGATCGCGGTTTGAATATCTGCCCATAGGTTGACCATAGGGTAAAATTGAAATACCCCACGGCTATCGATGGCTTCAAGATTGTTATTGTTCAGAAAATCATAAATCACATTCTTGCGCAGGCCCGGCCCGACTAAGCCGGGGAGACGTACGATCAAGTGATTGGGAAAATTACGTTCGGCGGTTGCAGGAGCTGAGTGCAACACGGTTATTGAATTGAAGCCGGAGCATCATGCCGCATAGCCATGGCTGCTTGCATCACCTCGCCTATGACCTCGATAGGACATTTGAAGTCGAAACGCTTAC
>NZ_JCBCUY010000026.1:0-88780 GCF_059862705.1 Pseudomonas sp. MF08817 | reverse complement strand
CGCAGTGGTTGCCGTTGAAATAGCATCACCATAATGGTGACGCGCTCCTGGGTACTCAGGTGGTTGTATTGGGTAGACATGGCAACACCTTACATCAGGCGTTGCACTTGCTCCTTGAGACCGCCCAGCCGTCCTGTCGCGCAAGATTCTATCGCACCAACACTCAATATCCCCGATGGCATCGAACTGGGTTCCAGCGCCCTGCGAGCTTCTTGGCACAACGATAGAATTTTGTTTGTATAGGTCAGAAACAACACACCTGACGGGCTGATAATCAGCCCTCTACCTTTTCTTATAAAAAGCGATACTCCTAACTCACTTTCGAGGAGCTTTATCCTATTTGTTATATTTGAAGGAACACAATGCAATAGCTCAGACGCTCGAACGATACTGCCTTGCTCGGCAACTGTTTTGAACATGGTTAATTGCGAGAGCTCCATTAGCCAACCGCTCATTTAAAATGAATGATCGGCTCACTATAAATCACTTGTGATTGCCATATCAACCAACTAATTTAATCGAGTCCGATTCGCGCAGGAAATTTCAACCAGCGCCCAAAGGATGATAAAGGCGAAATCATGAGTTCGACATCATTGCAAAACCGTTCGACGTTATTGACCACTCAATTACTCAGGAGGCTCAATAATGCGAGTGGCGGCATAGTCTCCGAGTAAAATGTCGTCAGATCACCTTGTCATGATTACAAGTACTGGCTGGATGATTGATATGCACATTGAATACGCCTTGGTTGCGTTAGGTTTTTTTGCATTCTGTGGTGGCCTGATTGACGCTGCGGTTGGCGGTGGAGGCCTGGTACAGGTACCAGCACTTTTGCATGCCCTGCCCCAGTACAGCCTGGCCACTGTTTTTGGAACCAATAAGCTGGCCGTACTGTCGGGCAACCTATCATCCATACTCACCTATGTAAAAAGAATAAAGATCATCTGGAAGCTTATGGTTCCAATGATGATCTCGGCGTTTGCATTTGCATTTCTTGGCGCAGTTTCTGTTTCGCTCGTACCTAAAAAATTCATGGAGTATGTAGTATTCATTATTTTGATAGCCATGGCGGCCTATACATTTGCCAAGAAGGATCTAGGCCGTGTTCATTTAAAGCAGAACTACCGAAGAAAGGAAATCCTATTAGGAACTTGTTTTGGGGGGCTCATCGGATTTTATGATGGTGTATTTGGGCCAGGGAGTGGAAGCCTTCTGCTTTTCGTTTTCGTAAAAGCCTTCGGCTTCGACTTTTTAAATGCATCCGCTTCGGCAAAACTGGTCAACTTAGGTACGTTCATTGCGGCGCTTATGTTTTTCATCCCATCGGGCAATGTGTTATGGACAATCGGGGGAGTGGTCGGGATTTGCAATATTGCGGGCTCCCTCACAGGCACGTTTTTGGCGCTGCGCTATGGAAGCGGCTTTATCCGAGTGTTCTTTTTGATTTTGCTCGTGTTTTTGATAGGCCGAATGGGCATCTCTATATTTTTTTAAAAAACCACAACCTATCTTTTACCGTAAAGGGCAGCCTATGGAACGATTACATGACTACACAGGCGTTATTGCCTCGTCGATCATACTTCGCCCCAATGGAGATTCGCCCCCTAAAACCTTGCAAGAGAATGGAGCCAAACTATCTCCACACGCTTGGAGCGTTCAGGACCTGCGCGATTTAAATCAATACATGAGTGGGGTGATTTTTAAATACCGATGAATCTTTGCCCCTTGCCCTTGAGCCATGCCGTCCCCACTGATTTTCCCCGTGCCGGAACCTTTCATGGCAGGCAAGTGTCGATCACAGGCAGATACAAACCCGCAACAGGTCAACAAACTTCACGGCGTGCCAGTTAATTCGACAGCGGTAAGCCTCGATCGGCAGCCACTATTTCAGTTGTAACTTCACGGTGTTCCAGGGAGTGGTATGGGTTTATTAGATCGGTTGTTTGGTGGGCGTTTTACCATGCCGCCACCTGAAGAAACCAACCTCAGCGCCTCGGCAATCATGAAAGAGCTACGGCCTGAGCAAGCTGACCCCGCGCAGAAAAAAGCCCTCGAAGCCTTTACCCAGGCGCTGGTCGCTGTCGTTCCGGAAAAAGAAGGCGCCAGGCTTGTGCGGCGTGTCATGCGCAGGTTCGCAATGGGTGACGACCCGTCCGGCGCCCTCACCGAGGGGCTGCTGAATGACTCAAAGGGGCAAAAACTTGAACACCTCGTTCTAATGAGCATGGATTGGAGAAGTCATGACGTGTTTGAGTATCAGGCGCCGTATCTGGTTCGCGCCCAGGACCTGACAGAGCCCTACGTTTATGTGCCCAAAGAGGCTACATCGATACCCGAGGTACTCGACAACTTTGATCGATGGTTGGCGCAGTTTGGTAAGCGTTATTTTCACTTGGACGACGGAGGTGAGAATTACAACGGGTTTATTGGTGACGCCGATCGAGTAGCGCACATTATTGAACTGGCCGAACGGGCAGGCCTAAAAGTCAGCCTTGAGAGTTCTTAAAGGTCCAAGTGCAAAAGCGAACCGGGCGGTGGCCGACCTGTTGTGCCAGGACAGCGGCGAAGCGTTGATGTGATGCCCCCCTGCCCCCAAAACAGACAGATCGGCCCTCCTGTGGGCCGATCCGCCCGCCCTTAGAAATGCCAATCCTCAGCCCGTAGGACGCGGCAGAATGCTCCCGCCAGCGTTGTGTTGTGGTGAGCGATTATTGCGTCGGCCTTCAGCGCCGGGGTGTCTGAGCAGGTATGGCCATCGGCGATCAGCACCGCCTCGAACCCCATATCCCGGGCGGCGCGGCAGGTGCTGTCGACGCAATACTGGGTTTTCATTCCCGAGACCACCACACCTTCCACGCCACAGGCGCGCAGATGATCGGCCAGGGCCGTGTTGACGAAGGCGTTGGGCCGGGTTTTCTCGAAAACCACTTCGTCGCCCTGTAGCAGCAGCTGCGGGACCAGTTGCGTCAATGGGCTTCCCGGTTCGATCGGTGAGCCGGGCGGGCCCACATGGCGGGCGAGAAAAATCGGCGCGCCGGCGTTCCGGGCGCTGTTTAACAGCGTATTGAGGGTGTCTAGCAGCGCTTCGCCGGCCCAGGGTTTTTCCGGGCCATGAAACAAGCCCACCTGCATATCGAGAATCAACAGTGCGTACATGGTGCTTTTCCTTGCGTTTTGGCCAGCGACGCAAGGGCAGAAAAAAGGCCCTTTCCATCACTGGCGGGCCTTTGAAGTGTGTGGGTTATTGGCTCACGGCACCTCTCACGACTCGCCTTTGGCGGTCGTGGTGGTCGTGGTCAAGAGAGCGGGCGATTGATTCATGGCATTGACAGTAGCTGCGCGGCCCTGAGCGAGCAAGCGCTTATTGGCATTGGGCCATCAGCTCTCAGAAGGCATGATGGGATCATCACCCGCCTCAGTGGCCATTTTCAGGCGGTCGGCTTTGCTGATGTATTTAGGCTTGTTCTGCGGGGCCAACTTGGCGCTGGCCTTTTTGGCATGGGCCTGTAGCAGTTGCTTGATCTTTTTACGACGGTTCATCTTTTCTGCTCGGCGGGTCGATGGCGTGATGGTATCAGTTTGGAGCATCGAGCCATCAGGCTTATGCCCCCCTGCAACCTACCCCTTCACCGCCGCCTCGATCCTGGCGATATCAATCTTGCCCATCTCCATCATCGCCTCGAACGCACGTTTGGCCACCGCCGGGTCCGGGTGGCTAATGGCTGCCGTCAACTGGCGCGGGGTGATTTGCCAGGACACGCCCCACTTGTCCTTGCACCAGCCGCAGGCGCTTTCCTGGCCGTCGTTGGCGACGATGGCGTGCCACAGGCGATCGGTTTCGGCCTGGTCATCGGTGGCCACTTGAAACGAAAACGCCTCGGTCGGTTTGAACGCCGGGCCACCGTTCAGGCCCAGGCAGGGTATGCCCATTACGGTGAACGCCACCGTCAGCACATCGCCCTGCTTGCCCGCCGGGTAGTCACCGGGCGCGTGGTGGACTGCGTTGACGGCGCTGTCGGGGAAGGTCTGGGCGTAGAAGGTCGCGGCTTCCAGCGCGGCGCCATCGAACCATAGGCAGAGGGTGTTTTTGGCGGTCATGTCGGGTTTCCTCGATTGGGGTTGCCCTGTGGATTCTAGTCGCTGGCCACTGCGCCCATGGGCGATGGTGCCGCCCTTCATCAGGCCGCCACCGCCCTGCCCCTGGTGCGCGACGGTTTGGTGCTCGGGCCCCTTGCCCACGCGGCGCTGTGGCTGGATCGGCTGCTGGCCGGGCAGTGTGGTGGCGGTGTATCGCGGTGCAGACGCCGGTGCTACCGCGTGTTGCGCCACCTTTGCGGCGGGGGCCGATGAAGGCGCCGTGGAAGCGAGCGCGGTGCATCAGTTGCAACAAGCGTTGCGCCAGCGCTCGTAGAGCCACATCAACAGCGCCACGCCACTGATGCCGGCACCCAACGTGCTAACGGCGCCCCAGCCCCAGCGCCCATAGACCTGGGTCCCGGCCACGGCGCCCAGGGCGCTGCCCAGGGAATAGAAGCCCATGTAGGCGCCGACCATGCGGCTCTGGGCGTCGGGCCGGGCGGCGAAAATCAGGCTCTGGCTGGTGACATGCACGGCTTGCACCGCGAAATCGAGGAGGATCACCCCGCACACCAGGGCGAGCAGCGAAGTTTCGGTAAAGGCGATGGGCAGCCAGGCCAGCAGCAACAGCCCCAAGGAGATGCCCGTCACCCGTTGCCCCAGGCCTTGGTCGGCCCAGCGCCCGGCGCGCCGCGCGGCGAGCGCACCGGCCACGCCCGCCAGGCCGAACAGGCCAATGGCCGTGTGGGACAACGACCAGGGCGCGGCGCTGAGCGGCAGCACCATGGTGGTCCACAGCACCGAAAACGCGGCGAACACCAGCAAGGCCAACAGCCCCCGCGCCCGCAGCAACCGGTCGCTGCACAGTAGCTGGAACAGCGAGCCCAGCAGCGCCCGGTAAGTCTGCGTGCCCTTGCCGGCCACAGTGGCCGGGGCCACTTTCCACAGCACCGCCGCGATCACCAGCATCAAGGCCGACGATACGAAATACACCGCACGCCACCCCGCCAGGTCAGCGACCAGCCCCGAGGTGAAGCGCGCCAGCAAAATGCCCAGGACGATGCCACTGGTCACCGTGCCCACCGCCTCGCCCCGTTGCGCGGGGCTCGCCAGGGCGGCGGTGTAGGCCACGAGAATCTGCACCACCACCGCCAGCAACCCCACCACCATCATCGCCGCCAGCAATGCCAGCCATTGCTGCGCCGCGCCGGCCGCCGCCAGTGCCAGTGCCGACAGCAGCACCAGGGTCAGCACCAGCCGTTTGCGGTTGAGCAGGTCCCCCAGCGGCACGATAAACAGCAGCCCCAGCCCATAGCCCACCTGGGTCGCGGTCACCACCATGCCAACAGTGGCCGCGGCCACGCCCAGGCTTTGGGCGATGCTGTCGAGCAGGGGCTGGGCGAAGTAGACATTGGCCACCGCCAGGGCGCAGGTCACCGAGAACAGCCAAGTCAGGGCCGGCGACAGGCCCTGGGCGGGCCGTGCCAGCGGCGTGTGAAGGGCAACGCATTGGGGCTCTGAATCAACATGGGCTTTCATCTGCACTTCCGCGGGGCTAAGCTGGTTTCAATTGGCAACTAGATTGGCATTGTTAACCCATCAGGTTTCAAATCGCAACCACATCCTCGAAAGCCCTGCCCATTGCGGCAATGCTCTGCACAAGGTAAACACCATGGCCCTAGAAGCCCCCCAGCCCACTCGCGAATGCCCGGTGGCCCGAACCCTGGAAGTGCTGGGAGATCGTTGGTCACTGCTGATTATTCGCGACGCATTCGACGATATTCGCCGCTTCAGCGAGTTCCAGAAAAGCCTCGGCGTGGCCAAGAACATCCTCGCCGCACGGCTTAAAAACCTGGTGGAGGTGGGCCTGTTGCAGGTGCGCCCCGCGTCCGACGGCAGCGCCTACAAGGAGTACGTGCTCACGGCCAAGGGCCGCGAGGCGTTCCCGCTGATCGTGTGCCTGCGCCAGTGGGGCGAGCGTTTTCTGTTTACCCCTGGGGAAACCCGCTCGGTGTTGCTGGACAACGCCACCGGGCAAGCGCTGCGGCCCCTCGTGGTGCAATCCGCCAGCGGCCGCGCCCTGGGCCCGGCCGATTGCCACCGGCAACGCTGGGTCGACGGCCAGGCGCCGGCCGCTGAGTAATCACAGGCGAAAGCGGTCCACCGATTGCGCGAGCTGGCCGGCCAGTGCCGAGAGTTCGTCGGTGGTGCCGGCCGTTTGGCCGATGACCCGGGTATTACCGGCGGACATGTCGGCGATCATCTCCACCTGATGGGCGATTTCGTTGCTGGCCAGGCCCTGCTCGCCAATGGTGCGGCTGATGTCGTTGACCAGTTGGGTGGTGCTCAGGGTGGCTTCGAGGATCTCGCGGATCGCCCGCTCCACATCCGCCGTCACCGCCATGCCCTTGTCCACCTGGGCCACGCCCGCTTCCATGCTGGTCACCGCTTCGCGGGTGCTCGTTTGGATACGCGCCACCATGGCGGCGATTTCCTGGGTCGAGGCACTGGTGCGCCCCGCCAGGCTACGCACTTCGTCGGCCACCACGGCAAAACCGCGGCCCTGCTCACCGGCCCGGGCGGCTTCGATGGCGGCGTTGAGCGCCAGCAGGTTGGTCTGGTCGGCGATGCCCTTGATGACTTGGATGATGCTGAAAATCCCCTCGGACTCCTTGTCCAGGGTGCGGATCACCTGGGCCGATTCCTGGGCCGAACGGGCGATGCCGTCCATGTCGCTGACCACTTGATGGATCACCCGCCCGCCGTTCTTGGCCAGGGCTTCGGCCTGGTTGGCCATCTGCAGCGCATGTTGGGCGTGGCGGGTGATTTCTTCGATGCTGGCGGTCATTTGGCTGGTGGCGGCCGACATGGTCCCCGCCGCCGCGCTTTGCTGCTGGCTGCTGGCCGCCACCTCATGGCAACCGCTGCTCAACTGCTGGGTCATGCCCGAAACGCCCTGGGCATTGCTGCGCACCACCTCGATCATGCCGCGCAGGTCACGCTGCATCACCGCCAGGCTGCGGATGAGCATGCTCGCTTCATCGCGGTTGGCCGGCTCCGGGATCGGTTCGCTGAGGTTGCCGTGGGCGATGCTGTCGGCAATCCGCCGCGCCACCTGAAGCGGGGCCATGATGCTTTTGGTCACCCAAACCCCCTGGGCCACCACCAGCAGCAAGCACAGCGCCAGCACCACGGCCAGGGTCAGGTTGGCACTGTGCACCGCCGCACGGGTGCGCTCGCCACTGGCCTTGGAGTTGCTCTCGATCAGTTCGCTCAAGCTGGCCATCTGCCCTTCCAGCTCGGTAAACGCCGTGCTGAAGCCGCCCAGTTGCTGTTGGGCCGCCTCCGGGTCGTCCAGGGCCAGGGCGACTATCCGCTCGCCCGAAGCGATGTAGGCGTCGAGGCTGGGCTTGAGGTGGGTCAGGGCCGCTTCGAGGGTGTCGTTGAGGGGCAGTTCCAGGTTGTCCCCCAGGGCCTTGCGAAAATTCGCCGCGTGTTCATTCAGTGCCGTGAGCACTTCATCGCGGCTGCTGACGCTTTTGTTAAGCCCCACCAGCATCGCCGCCAGCACGTCGGCGCGCAGGGCGTCGTGCATCATGTCGGCTTCCAGGTGATTGCTCAGGGCGGTCATGCTGGTTTCGCTGTCGAGCATCGCGACCTGCATGCGTTCATTGCCCAGGTAATTGACCAGGCCAACGATGAGGACGGTGAGCACACTGGTGCCGATCAGCAGCAACAGACGGAGTTTTATAGTCATCCTTGGGCCTTCTGCGGTGAGGGAGCGACGCGGGCTGCTGCGTGCGGCGATATCAGGCTTATCGGCCGCAGTCACCGGTCATTGAAGACTATTTGTAGGTTTTCGCCGCTTGAAGGCCAGGCAATCAGAAAGTTTGCTGTAGGCAACCGCCCCAAGCCCCCCCCCCCCGGCTCCCGCCTCAGGCCAGCACCTCGGCGATCCACCGCGCCTGGCGCGCGATGTCCCGTACCTTCGCCTCGGGCAGCGCTTGCCGGGCCCGGGCCAAATGGCTCAACACCCGTTGTTTCTGGCGCAGCAGGCGTTGCCACTTGAGCAAAAACGCCGGGCTGCGGGCTTGCAGTTGCAGCGGGCCGAAGTACAACTGCTGGGCGCTGTAGGCCACCGGGGCACCGCGTTCGGCGACGATGATTTCGTAATCGAAGCGGTTCTCGCGCAGCACCTCTTCGCCGACGATGCGGTAGCCGTTGTCCATCAGCCATTGGCGCAGTGGCGGCTCGCCGCCGTTGGGTTGCAGGATCAGCCGCTCCCGGCCGCTCAAATGCGCCTTGCCCGCCTCGAGGATGTCGCGGATGGTTTCGCCGCCCATGCCGCACAGGCTGATGGCGCTGATGTCGTCGTGCGCCATGATCGCCCCCAGGCCATCGGCCCGGCGCACGCTGATGCGCTGCGCAAAGCCGCTTTCGTGCACGGTGCGCTGGGCGGCGTTGAACGGCGTCAATGCCACCTCGCCCGCCACCGCCGCCGCGATGGCGCCCCGGGCCATCAACGCCACCGGCAGATAGGCGTGGTCCGAGCCGATATCGGCCAGCCGCGCGCCGGCCGGCACGTGGGCCGCGACGCGCTCGAGGCGCATGGACAAGGTCTGTTCGTTCAACGGCGTTCCCCTTTTCAGCCCAACCGCCCCACACCGCTGGCGGGGCCGGGGCGCGATTCTGTCGGGCCAGGGGCTATTGGGCAAGCTGCGCCGCTTGCACCGGCACCCAGCCTTTTTTCAGGTAGTCCTGGGTCACGATGTGTTGAATACGAAAGGCGTAGACCAACGGCAGGCCAACCACCGGTAACAGCAACCACGGCGGCCCGGCCAACAGGCCGATACCATAGGCAACTATCCAGAGTGCCAAGTGCGGCCAGAGTTCTGCGTAATACAAGTAAATAGGCCCAAAAAACACCACCGCCAACACTTGATCCGTGCCTATTTCTACCACTTTGGCCGAGCCGGGCTTGCGATAATAACGGGCCATGATGAGAGTCCCTCAACCCAACTTAACGTTGCATTCACTGAAACTAAGATTTTTAAACCAGCGAAACTTACTTTTTCACGCCTTGCGGCCTGGCGGGCTTTGCACCCGGCTTTGCGCGCTTTACGCCATGCTGTTTGCCCAGGTACTCGAACACAAGCGAGGCCAGGCCAAACACGCCAATCATGGACATAATCAACCATCCAAGATCTTCGTTACTCATAATAAACCTCAGGCTTAGACACTTAGACAACGCCATCATAAGTCGCTCATCTTTATATACAAGCGACTATACGGTTTCTTTACGGGCAATAATTAGTTCTCTACAGGCAGTGTACGAGCCCATTGGCGAATGGCGGATTAAAGGCCCACCAACCGATAACCCACTTGCAACTCGGTAATAAAGTGCTGCGGCTGCGCGGCATCCACTTCCAGTTTTTGTCGCAAGTGCGCCATGTGTACCCGCAAATAATGAAACCGCTCCACATAATCGAGCCCCCACACTTCCAGCAATAACTGGCGATGGGTCATGACCCGGCTCTGGCCGCGGATCAGCGCGCACAGCAAGCGGTATTCAATGGGTGTCAGGTGCACCAGCGCGCCGTCGCGGCGCACTTCGTGGGTGGCCAGGTCCACCGCGATGCTGCCGAAGGTCACTTGGCTGGTGGCGGCCACGTTGCCGGTCAGCACATGGCGGCGCAGTTGCGCGCGGATGCGGGCCAACAGTTCCGGCACGCCAAAGGGTTTGACCAGGTAATCATCGGCGCCCGCATCCAGCGCCGCGACTTTCTCTTCCTCGCGGTCACGCGCCGACAGCACCAGGATCGGCACCGCCAGCCAGCCGCGCAGTTCGGTTATCAAGTGCTTGCCGTCGCCGTCGGGCAAGCCCAGGTCAACGATCACCAGGTCCGGTTGGCGGCTGGCGGCGTGGATCAGCGCGCGCTTGACGCTGTCGGCCTCGAATACCTGAAAACCTTCGTCCTGCAGGGCAATGCCGACAAAGCGGCGGATATTGGCCTCGTCTTCAACGATAAGGATGCGAGCACTGGTCATAGGGTTTCCATGGTCGGCGGCTGCCCCGCCGGTAAGGTGATGATGAAACGGATGCCCGTGCCGGTGTGGGGCACAGCCTCGATATGGCCGCCATGGGCTTCGACGATGCGCCGGCTCAGGGCCAGCCCCAGGCCGATGCCCGCCACAGGCGATTCCTGGCGCCCGCGGGTGAACGGCTCGAACAGGGTGTTCAGGGAACTGCCCTCGGGGCAACCCGGCCCGTTGTCGCTGACCTGCAAAATCAGGCTGTCGCCTGCGGCCCGTGCCTGGACTTCGATCAGGCTGCCGGCGGGAGTGTACTTGGCGGCGTTGTCCAGCAGGTTGACCAGCACCCGCTCGATCAGCAAGGCGTCGACCTCCACCAGCGGCAACTGCGGGGCCATGGCCGTGCGTACCTCATGCCGGGCCAGAGGCTCGCGCAGTTGGCGCAGGGCGCTGCCGACGATTTCTTCCAGTGAATGCCACTGGCGGTTCAAACGCACCCCGCCCTCCTGCATGCGCGCCATGTCCAGCAGGTTTTCGATCAGGCGCTGCATGGAGCTGGCCTGCTCGTGGATACCGCCGAGCAAATCGCGCAGCGGCCCGGGCGGGGCATGGGGGGCGGCCGCATCCGCCGCGCCCATGATGGTGGTCAGCGGCGTGCGTAAGTCGTGGGAAATGGCGGCAAGCAAGGTGTTGCGCATGCGTTCGCCCTCCATCTGCACCAGGGTGCTTTGCGCCACTTCGACGTAGTGCACCCGTTCCAGGGCGATGGCCAATTGGCTCATGCAGGCTTCCAGCAGGCGCCGTTCCTGGGGGTCGCTCAGGCGTTCGGGTTCGGCCAGCGCCAGCACCAACACCCCACGCACCCGCATCGGCGCCTTCAGCGGCCAGTAGCAGCCCTGGGCGGCGGCCAGGGTGTCGGTGCCCTGGCCGGCCGGTTGGCCATGGTCATAGGCCCATTGGGCAATGCTTTCATCCACCGCAAAAGCGCCGCCGACGCCATGCACGCGGTCGTCCAGATCCGGCAGGGCCAGGCCGACCCGCGCCTCGAACACGCCGCTGAAGGTGCGCAGGGCCACTTCGCTGATCTGCTCCACCGTCAATGCCGCCGAGAGGTCGCGCGCCAACCGTGCCAGGGACGTGGCCCGGCGCTCGCGCGCCGCCGCGCTGCGGGCCTCGAACCGCAGGCGCGCGGTGAGTTGCCCGGTAATCAGGGCGATGCCCAGCATCAAGGCGAAGGTGAAAAAGTATTGGGTGTCGTTGACGGTGAATGACAAGCGCGGCTGCACGAAAAAGAAGTCGAAGCACAGCACCGCCAGCATCGCCGCCCACACGCCGGGGCCGCGCCCCCAGCGCAGGGCCACCAGTACCACGGTGAGCAAAAACAGCATGACCACGTTGGCCGGGTCGAACACTTGCAACAGCAGCGCGGCCACCGCTGTGGCGGCAAAGCACGCCAGGCTGGCCCATAGGTAGGCCGGGGCGCGGCTGGGGGCCAATGCGCCCTCGACCTTGGCCTCCGGCGCCGCCGCCCGCGGCAACGGGCCATGGGCGATGACAATCTGGTCGATCTGCGGGTGACGGCGGCTGATGCGGTCGCTGACCGACTGATGCCAGAACTGCCAGACCTTGCGCGGGCAGTGCCCCAGCACCAAGCGGTTGGCGTTGTGCTCACGGGCGCAGGTCACCAGGGCCTCGGCCACATCCAGGGCGCTGAGGGTGGTGGTGTCGGCGCCGAATTCGGCGGCCAGGGCCAGGGTTTTCATGGCGCTGGCGTAGCGGTTCGCCGCCGCGCCCCGGCGTTGCGGGCCGCTGACGTGGACGACAATCCAGTCCGCCTCCAGTTTTTGCGCCAAACGCGCCGCTTCGCGCACCAGGCGCTCGTCCGAGGGGTGCCCCGCCACGCCCACCAGCAGGCGTTCGCGGGCCGGCCACAGGGTGATGATCGAGCGTTCGCGGCGGTAGTCGCGCATTTGCGCATCGACCCGGTCGGCGGTGCGGCGCAGGGTCAACTCCCGCAGCGCCAGCAGGTTGCCCTTGCGAAAGAAGTTGCGCGAGGCACGCTCGGCCTGGGGCGCCAGGTACACCTTGCCATCCTTGAGCCGGCGCAGCAGGTCGTCGGGCGGCAGGTCGATCACCAGCACTTCATGGGCGTTGTCGAACACGTGGTCGGGCACCGTCTCGCGCACGCGTATGCCGATGATGCCGCTGACGATGTCGTTGAGGCTTTCCAGGTGCTGGACGTTGAGGGTGGTCCACACGTCAATGCCGGCGCGCAGCAGTTCTTCCACATCCTGCCAACGCTTGGGGTGGCGTGAACCGGGCACGTTGCTGTGGGCCAGTTCATCCACCAGCAACACGTCGGGGTGGCGCGCCAGGGCGGCATCCAGGTCGAACTCGCTCAGGGCGCAGTCGCGGTGCAGCATGCTGCTGCGCGGCAACACCTCCAGGCCTTCGAGGCGCTCGGCGGTGTCGCGCCGGCCGTGGGTTTCTACCACGCCGGCGACCACATCGCGGCCCTGGCGCTGCTCCTGGCGGGCGGCGCTGAGCATGGCGCAGGTCTTGCCCACCCCGGCGTTGGAGCCAAAGTAGATGCGCAGCTTGCCCTGGCGGGCGGCATGCTCTTGTTGTTGCAGTTTTTCCAGCAGGGCGTCCGGGTCGGGGCGCCCATCTGGGGAAACAGTAAGGGTGTCGATGACAGCCATGGCAATCCTTGTGAAACGGCAACGGCGCCTTCGCGGCGCCGTGCAGTCAGTCCTTTCAGACCAGGCCGAGGCCGGTCAATAGCATGTCGATAAGTTTGATCCCCGCAAAGGGCACCAGTACCCCGCCCAACCCATAGATCAGCAGGTTGCGATTGAGCAGCGCCGCCGCGCCTATGGCCCGGTAAGCCACGCCCTTGAGCGCCAGCGGGATGAGGAAGACGATAATCAGCGCATTGAAGATCACCGCGCTGAGGATCGCCGAGTTCGGGCTGGTCAGCTGCATCACGTTCAACGCCCCCAGTTGCGGGTAAGTGGCGACGAAAGCGGCCGGTACGATAGCAAAATACTTGGCCACATCGTTGGCCACGCTGAAGGTAGTCAGCGCGCCGCGGGTCATGAGCATCTGTTTGCCCACTTCCACCACCTCGATCAACTTGGTCGGGTTGCTGTCCAGGTCGACCATGTTGCCCGCTTCCTTGGCAGCCTGGGTGCCGCTGTTCATCGCCACCGCCACATCGGCCTGGGCCAGCGCCGGGGCGTCGTTGGTGCCATCACCCGTCATGGCCACGAGCTTGCCCTGGGCCTGGTAGTCGCGGATCAATTGCAGCTTGTCCTCGGGGCGCGCCTCGGCGAGGAAGTCATCCACCCCCGCCTCCACCGCGATGGCGGCGGCGGTGAGGCGGTTGTCGCCGGTAATCATCACGGTTTTGATGCCCATGCGCCGCAACTCGGCGAAGCGCTCCTTCATCCCGCCCTTGACGATGTCCTTGAGCTCGACCACCCCCAGCACCTGGGCCCCGTCGGACACCACCAGCGGCGTACTGCCACGGCGTGCCACTTCATCGACCTTGGCCTGCAACGCCTGGGGGAAGCTGCCGCCCAGGGCCTCGATATGGGCGCGAATGGCATCGGCCGCGCCTTTGCGCAATTGCCGGCCACTGGGCAGGTCAACACCACTCATGCGGGTTTGCGCGGTGAAGTGCACGAAGCTGGCCTGCAACGCCTGCAAGTCCCGGGCGCGCAGGTCGAACTTCTGCTTGGCCAGCACCACGATGCTGCGCCCTTCCGGGGTTTCGTCGGCCAAGGAGGCGAACTGCGCCGCATCGGCCAGGTCCGCTTCATTGATACCGGGCGCGGGCAAGAATGCGCAGGCCTGGCGGTTACCGAGGGTGATGGTGCCGGTCTTGTCCAGCAACAGCACGTCCACGTCGCCGGCCGCCTCTACGGCGCGGCCGGAGGTGGCGATGACATTGGCCGACATCATCCGGCTCATGCCCGCTACCCCAATGGCTGACAACAGGCCACCGATGGTGGTGGGAATCAGGCAGACCAACAACGCCACCAGCACCGTGGCGCTGACCACGCTGCCGCTGCCGCTCATGGCCACGGCAAAGATCGAGTACGGGCTCAGGGTCACGATCACCAGCAGGAACAGGAACGTCAGGCCCACCAGCAAAATGGTCAGGGCCACCTCGTTGGGGGTTTTCTGCCGTTTGGCCGACTCGACCATGGAGATCATCCGGTCCAGGAACGACTCGCCGGGGTTAACGCTGATACGCACCACCAACCAGTCGGACAGCACCCGGGTGCCGCCGGTGACCGAGGAAAAGTCCCCGCCCGCCTCGCGGATCACCGGTGCCGACTCGCCGGTGATGGCGCTCTCGTCCACCGAGGCCACACCTTCGATCACCACCCCGTCCAGGGGCACCAGGTCGCCGGCCTCGATCAGCACCACGACGTCCTTGCGCAACAGGCTGGCCTCGCTCGGCGCCCAGGCACTGCCGTACTTGGGCTGCTTGAGCACCTTGGCCAGGGTCTGGCGCTTCATGCTGCGCAGGCTGGCGGCCTGGGCGCGGCTACGGCCTTCGGCCAGGGCCTCGGCGAAGTTGGCGAACAACACGGTGAACCACAGCCACAGGGTGATGCTCAGGATAAAGCCACTGGGGGCTTCGCCAGCGCCGCCCAAGGATTGCAACCACAACAGGGTGGTGAAAATGCTGCCCAGGTAGACCACGAACATCACCGGGTTTTTCCACTGCGCCTGGGGTGCCAGTTTCTTGAAGGCATCCAGGCAGGCAGTCAGCACAATGGTGCGATCGAACAACGGTTTTTTGCTACGCATGGTTGTGTCTCTTACTCACTGGCCGCGAGAGGTTGCTGATGCACGGGAGCCTGTGCATCGAGCGCGAGGTTGAGTTGCAGCACATTGACCCGAGGCTCGCCCAAAAGGCCCAGGGTGCGCTGCTCGGTATGGGCCTGAACCTGCTTCATCAGCTCGGCTTCAGGCACCTTGCGCAGGCGTGCCACCCGCGCCACCTGGAGCTGGGCGTTGGCCACGGAGATGTGCGGGTCCAGGCCCGAGGCCGAGGCCGTCACCGCATCCACCGGCACCAAGGCATCCGGCGCCAGGCCGTTGAGTTGGCGGTAGTCCTGGGCGCGCTGAGCCACCTGGTCGATGAGTTTCTGGCTGGTCGGGCCCAGGTTGCTGGCGCCACTGGAGCCAGCGTTATAGGGCTTGTCGGCGGTCATGCTGGGGCGCCCTTGGAAGTATTCGGGGCGCGAGAAGTGCTGGCCGATCACGGCGGAGCCGATTACCAGGCCATCACGTTCGATCAGGCTGCCCTGGGCCTGATAAGGGAACATCACGTTGGCCACCAGGGTGGTCGCCAGCGGATAGCCCAGGCCCGTCAGCAGCAGGAAAAACCCCGCCGACACCAGCACCGGGCGCAACAGCCCCTTGACCAGCGGTTGGGTCTTGATTGCAGTTTGAGTCGTCATCACACAGCCCCTTATTAGTACGTCTGGCCGGACAGCAATTGCAGTTGCTCCACCAGCGGCCCCAGCGCGAGCGCCGGCAGGAAAGTCAGGCCACCGACCACCAACACCACGAACACCACCAAAAACATGAACAGCGGCGTCGCCGTAGGAATGGTGCCGGCACCGGCCGGGATGTTTTTCTTCATCGCCAGGGAACCGGCCACCGCCAGCATCGGCAGCATGGTAAAGAAGCGCCCGATCAACATGGCCAGGCCAATGGTGGTGTTAAAGAACGGTGTGTTGGCATTGAGCCCGGCGAACGCCGAACCGTTGTTGGCCGTGCCCGAGGTGTAGGCGTACAGCACCTCGCTGAACCCGTGGGGGCCAATGTTGTTGAGGCTTTTGAGGGTGTCGGGCCACAGCGCGGCGATGGCGGTGAAACCGAGGATGCTGATGGGGTGCGCGAGCACCGAGAGCATCACCAGTTTGATTTCCCGGGCCTCGATCTTCTTGCCCAGGAACTCGGGGCTGCGGCCGATCATCATGCCCACCAGGAACACCGTCAGCAGCGCGTACTGGATCAAGTTGATAAAGCCCACGCCGTCGCCGCCGAACACGCAGTTGAGCATCATCTGCGCCAGGGGCACGAAGCCGCCCATGGGGGTCAGGGAGTCGTGCATCGCGTTCACCGAGCCGGTGGTGGCGCCGGTGGTGGTGGTGACGAACAGCGCGGTGTCGGCGATGCCGAAGCGCAGTTCCTTGCCTTCCATGTTGCCGCCGCTCTGGCCGGCAGACAGCACCTGGTCGGCGCCGGCCTGGGCCAGCAGCGGGTTACCGCTTTGCTCGGCGCTGTACACCACGCTCAAGAAGCCGATGAACATCACCAGGAAGGTGCCGAAGAACACCCAGCCCTGGCGGCGGCGCAGCAGCATGCTGCCGAAGGTGTAGGTCAGGGCCGACGGGATCAGCAGCATGCTCAGGATGTGCAGCGCGTTGGTCAACGGCGTCGGGTTCTCGAACGGGTGCGCGGCGTTCATGCTGAAAAAGCCGCCGCCGTTGGTGCCGATGTGCTTGATCGACTCGAAACTGGCCACGGCCCCGACAATCAGTTGCTGCTGCGCTCCTTCAAGGGTGGTGGCCAGCGCCTGGGACGCCAGGGTCTGCGGCATGCCCTGCCAGACATACACCAACGCCATGGCAAAGCACGCCGGCAACATCACGCGGTAGAGGATGCGGGTGAAGTCCACCCAGAAGTTGCCGATATCCGCCGAATTGGAACGGCTCAAACCGCGAATGAAACCTGCCGCGGCGACCACCCCGGAGGTGGCGCCCACGAACATCAGGAAGGTAATCACCGCCATCTGGCTGAAGTTCGACAGGCTGGTTTCGCCCGAGTACGCCTGCCAGTTGGTGTTGGTGATAAAGGACGCGGCGGTGTTGAACGCCAGGTCCGGGGTTTGCGCCGCCAGTTCCAGCGGGTTGAGGGGCATGCTGCCCTGCAGGCGCAACACCAGGTAGCCGAGCAGCATCATCGCCGCGTTGGCCAGCAGCAGTGCGCTGGCGTAACGGGCCCAGCCCATGGTTTCGCGCGGGTCGATCCCCAGCAAACGGTAAGTGCCGCGTTCCAGCAAGGCATGGCCCGGCCCGGTGAACACCCGGGTCAGCCATTTGCCCATCAACACGGCCAGCACGGTCATAAGACCGAGCATCACCGCAAATTCCAGCAGATTGCTCAACATGTCGATGCTCCGTTCAAATCTTGCCCAAGGCGCCGATGCCCAGGGCCGTCGCGCCAAAAAACACCAGGGTCAACCCCACGAAAATCAAGTCGTACATTGCCGGTTTCCTTGCTCGGGAAAGCCCCGCAGGGCGGATGAAATAGCCTGTGGACGGGCCATCAGAACTTTTCTGCACGAATCAGGGCGTAGCCCAGGTAGGCGAACAACGAGACGGCGCATACGCCGCTGGCGACGTAGATAAATTGCAGTGTTAACAAGATCGCTCCCCTTATCAGACAGGAGGGGCCGGCAAACCCGGCCCCCGGTGCGCCAGGGAGGTTAGGTGAAGGGGTATCAAGGTCGGACATTGAATGCGGTTAGGCGTATTAAGACGGCATCAAGATGGCCGGCGTGGCGCTACAAAAGGCGCTTTTGCAGGCGCAACGCCGGGCTGTGATCCTCGTAGTAATCCTCCACCCGGGCAAAACGCCGGTAACCCTGGCCCGCATACAGGCCCATGGCCGCCGGGTTGTCGGGGCGCACTTCCAGGCGTAGCCAGGCGCAACCCTGGGCGCGGGCACAGGCCTCGGCCCGTTCGAGCAGTTGCCGGCCCAACCCCAGGCCCCGGCCCTGGGGGGCGACGGCCAGGGAGTACAGGCGCGCCACATCACTGCCCTGGCGAAACAGCACCAAGCCGTAACCCAGCAACGCCTCCCCCGCCTGCACCAGCATCAGGCTGGCGTGGGCACGGCTGAGCATCCAGCGCAAGCTGCGGGCGCTGAGGCGGTCATGGGTAAAACACTGCTGTTCCAGGGCCAGCAACCCTGGCAGATCACCCAGGGTTGCAAGGCGAAAGTTTAGGTTCATAGCACACTCGTAAAAGTTGCGTAACGAAACGGGACTTGCTCGAAAGTTCATGCTTTATAGGCAAGAACCTGTTCTCAAACGGACTCTTTCTATGTCAGCGGTACAAGGTGAGTGGCGCGCAGTATCCGAGCAAAAACAGCTCGCGACAATATCCAAGCCTCGTTATTTAACCGAGGTCAATCGCAGTAGCAGCCAACTGGTAATTATTGTCGAGCGCAAAGAAGACTGGACCTCATACTTCCCCAGCGAAGACCTGATGACGGCCCAGCAGTACCTGGAAAACCCCCAGGAGGGGGATGGTGCAAAACGCACCCAGGTCATCAACCTGTGCCGCAATTACAAGTACCTGGGCTACGGCTATTACTGCTCACTGCTGGCTGAAGCCCGCGGCCACCGGGTCATCCCTTCGGTGCGCACCATCAGCGAACTGACCCGCAAGTCCCTCTACGGCCTGGCGCTGGATGACTTGGACAAGGCCCTGGAAAAAGCCTTGAGCAATCATCTTTACAGCAATACCGAAGGCTTTACCCTGACCCTCTACTTCGGCAAAACCAATCTTGAACCCATGCAGGAGTTGGCCCGTCAGTTATTTGAAGCCTTTCCCTGCCCGGTGCTGTTAGTTGAGTTCCGTAAAACCACCAGTTGGCATATAGAAGGTATAAAACCGGGCACGCTGCACAAGTTACGCGAAGACCAGGAAGATCAATTCGCCCAGGCGCTGTACAACTTCAGCCGCAAGATCTGGCGCCTGCCCCGTTCGCGCCGCGTGGCCCGTTATGACCTGGCGATCTTGCACGACCCGCAAGAAGCGATGCCGCCCTCCAATGCCAAGGCCCTGGAGAACTTCATCCGCGTCGGCCGGGGCCTGGGCATCGACGTACAACTGATCGAAAAAAAGGACTACGCGCGCCTCGCCGAATACGACGCCCTGCTGATCCGCGAAACCACCAGCGTCGATAACCACACCTACCGCTTCGCCAAAAAAGCCGAAAGCGAAGGCCTGGTGGTCATGGACGACCCCACCTCGATCCTGCGCTGTACCAACAAGGTGTACCTGGCCGACCTGCTGCAAAGCCATCGCCTAGGCATGCCGGCCACCGAAATCCTGTACAAGGAACGACCGCAGGACTTCGCCCGGGTGGCCGAGCGCTTGGGCTTTCCCCTGGTGCTGAAAATCCCCGATGGCTGTTTTTCCCGGGGGGTCATCAAAGTCGAAAACCAGCAAGCCTTGCTCCAGGCCACCGCCCAGTTGTTCGAGCACTCCGTGCTGCTGCTGGCCCAGGAGTTTTTCTATACCGAATACGACTGGCGCATCGGCGTGCTCAACCGCAAACCGATCTTCGCCTGCCAATACTTCATGTCCAAAGGCCACTGGCAGATCTACAACCACAAGGCCCGGG
Organism: Pseudomonas sp. MF08817; assembly: GCF_059862705.1. Lineage (NCBI taxonomy): Bacteria > Pseudomonadati > Pseudomonadota > Gammaproteobacteria > Pseudomonadales > Pseudomonadaceae > Pseudomonas > Pseudomonas sp. MF08817. Next base: position 69,226 of record NZ_JCBCUY010000026.1, on the reverse strand, counting down.
CCCAGGACATCAACGGCGAGTGCCGCACCCTACCGGTCCACGAAGCGCCACGGGCGGTGGTGGAACTGGCGGTGAAAACCGCGAACCTGATCGGCGATGGCCTCTACGGCGTGGACCTCAAACAGTCGGGGGACCAGGTAGTGGTGATTGAAGTCAACGACAACCCGAACATGGATGCCGGCATCGAAGACGCCTACTTGCAGGATGACCTGTATGCCCTGGTGCTGGAGGAGTTTGTCCGCCGCCTTGAACTCAAGCGCCGGGGACAGGCTTGGGGGTGAGGGCGGCCCTGTGGGACCTGGCTTACCCGCGATGGCGGTCTTGAAATCGCCATCGCGGGCAAGGCCCGCTCCCACAGTGAACGGTGATGCGGGTGGGATTTTCATTTTTCCTCTGTGGGAGCGAGCCTGCTCGCGATGGCGGCATTCCAGCTGCCAGAAGTGCATCGCCTGCCCCGGCCTCATCGCGGGCAAGGCCCGCTCCCACAGTGAACGGTGGTGTGGGTGGGATTTCCATTTTTCCTCTGTGGGAGCCTGCTCGCGATGGCGGCATTCCAGCTGCCAGAAGTGCATCGCCTGCCCCGGCCTCATCGCGGGCAAGGCCCGCTCCCACAGTGAACGGTGATGCGGGTGGGATTTCCATTTTTCCTCTGTGGGAGCGAGCCTGCTCGCGATGGCGGCATTCCAGCTGCCAGAAGTGCATCGCCTGCCCCGGCCTCATCGCGGGCAAGGCCCGCTCCCACAGTTGAACGGTGGTGTGGGTGGGATTTTCATTTTTCCTCTGTGGGAGCGAGCCTGCTCGCGATGGCGGCATTCCAGCTGCCAGAAGTGCATCGCCTGCCCCGGCCTCATCGCGGGCAAGGCCCGCTCCCACAGGGATTAGGGCCGGGCCCGGCCCCCCACCTCACAACGGCAATGGCCGATCCTGCACCACCTGCTTCATCACCAATGTGGAAGTCAGCCGCTGCACGTTGGGCAAGGTCGACAGGCGCTCATCGTAAAGCCGTTGGAAGGCCGGCAGGTCCTGGGCAACCACCTGCAGCAAGTAATCCGGTTCGCCGAACAAACGCTGGGCGGTGATGATCTGCGCGATGTCCAGCAGGGCTGTCTCGAACGCTTCCACTGCGGGCCGGTCGCCTTCACGCAGGGTCACAAAAACCATGGCGGAAAAATTCAGGCCCAGGGCGGCCGGGTCCAGTTGGGCGCGGTAGCCCAGCAGCACGCCGGCCTCTTCCAAGGCCCGCACGCGGCGGTGGCACGGCGACAGGCTCAGGCCGACCCGCTCGGCCAGTTCGGTAACGGAAAGGCGACCGTCCTTTTGCAGCTCAGCAAGAATTTTTCGGTCTGTGCGATCCATTGAGAATAATCTCCCCTTTTTTTGAGCTATAGCGATTCACTTTGAAAGTAAATTCTACGCCTCTTTCATTATTCTTCTTCCACCTTTAATCACCGCCCCGGCCAGCCCGGGGCGGCTCATCGGGTGGGAGCGAGAATATGCCGACAGCGGCGGATCAGCGAGGGTGGGTAACGCCATGACCCTCAGTGTGTTGGCGGCCTTCTGGGCCGTATCGGTGTTGTTCATCATTACGCCGGGGGCCGATTGGGCCTACGCGATCTCGGCGGGCTTGAAGGGCCGCGTGGTCATGCCGGCCGTGGGCGGGCTGTTGGCCGGGCATGTGGTGGCCACCCTGGTGGTGGCTGCGGGGGTCGGCACTGTGGTGGCCAATCACCCACGGGTGCTGACGGCGCTGACGGTGGCCGGGGCAGGCTACCTGCTCTGGTTGGGTATCAACCTGCTCGCCCACCCGTCGGTGCCTCACGCCGATGACGGCCAGGCCACGCGCTCAGGCCAACGCTGGGCATTCAAGGGGTTTTGCGTGAGCGGGTTGAACCCGAAGGTGTTCCTGCTGTTTTTGGCCCTGTTGCCCCAGTTCGCCGACGCCACGGCACCCTGGCCGGTGCCCGTGCAAATGATGGCCTTGGGCCTGGTGCATATCCTCAGTTGCGCACTGGTTTACCTGCTGGTGGGCTTCGGCGCCCAGGCCGTGCTCGGCGCCCGCCCCGTCGCCGCGAAGCGGGTGAGCCAGGTGTCCGGCGCGGCCATGATGGTCATTGCCTTGGTGCTGCTGGCGCAGCAAATCCTAGGCTAGGCCGGCGGCTTGCTCGTGCCCAGGCGCAGGCTCGGGCACCCGCACAAACACGCTGTACTTACCCGCTTCCATGGCCTCGAAGGCGATGAGTTTATCCACCAACGCGGTGCTCAGTACCTTGCCGGCGTTGAGCAGAAGCATGCCGTTGTCGGCGTTGAGGTTACGTACCAGGACCATGCCCGCGGCCAGTTCGCGGGTGCCGAGCACCACCACCGTGGGATCGGACAGGCTGACGTCGCTGAGGAAATCGGCGCACACCTTGACGAAGTCTTCCACCAGGTCCGGGTCGTACAGCCTTCCTGCGTATTTGCGGATGAACAGCAAGGCCTCGGCGCTGTTCATTTGCCGCTCCAGGATCAAGCCGCGCTGCAACTCGATGAAGTCCACCGCCAGTTTCAGCCAGCGCGCGCCCAGGGGGATGGCTTCGCCGCGCAAGTGATCGGGAAAGCCGCTGCCGTCCCAGCGTTCCTGGTGGTGGAGGATGATGCGCGCCGCGTCTTTCATCGGCTCCAGGGTCATCAGCAGCGACTCGCTCTGCTTGGGGTAGGCGCGGTACAGGTCACGTTCGGTGTGGCGCAGCAGGTCGGCCGGGGCGGTCATCATGCCGTCGGTCCAGCTCAGTTTGCCGATGTTGTAGAGCGCGGCGGCCATGGTCATGTCGCGGCTGTCGGTTTCGCTCAGGCCGTGGGTTTTGCAGTACACGCGGATCAATTCGATGATCTGCCGGTTGGTCTGCTTGGCCTTGGGCAGGCGCAGGTTGGCCAGCAAGGAAAACACCTCGGTGCCGGTCACATAGCTGCGCTTGAGCTCTTCATAGGCCAGGTCGAGCATGTCGGCGGTTTGCTGCAACTCGGCGGTGCGCGCCGCCACGCGTTTTTCCAGGGTGGCGTTGAGGCTGCGCAGTTGCTCGTTTTGCTCGCGGGCCAAGGCTTGCAGGCGTTGGCGCTCGTCTTCGGAGTGGTGGTGGGCCAGGGCCTGGCGCAGGGTCACCAGCATTTCGTCGTCGTTCCACGGTTTGCTGAGGTAGCGGTGGATCTGTCCTTCGTTGATGGCCTTGGCGATCAACGTCATGTCGGCATAACCGGTGAGCAGGATGCGCAGGGTCGAGGGATAGCGCTGATGGACGTGCGCCAGCAAGGTGGCGCCATCCATGCCCGGCATGCGTGCATCGCTCATGACCACGTCCACCGGCCGCTGCGCGAGGATCTCCAGGGCCTTTTCCCCGCTGTCGGCCAGCAGGATCTCGTAGGGCTGGCTGCGCAGCAGGCGGCGCAGGCTATTGAGAATCGATTCCTCGTCGTCCACCAACAGCACGGTGGATTTGCGCTCGAGCCCGTCGTTGAGCTGTTCTTCCATGGTTCTCCCCCTTTCCAGACGGCCACCGTAGCGCGGATGCGCGACAGCCTAGATGACTTGCCGCAGCTTGGCAGCAAATTGATATCAATTAAGTAGCACTTCCCGCAGCGTCTGACTATGCTCAGGGCGCAAATGGACGACATGTGTCACAGCCAGGAAGGGAAGCCAGATGAGCCTCGATCCAAGGGCCCCACGTTGGATAGGAGTCTGGCCATGATGGCTTTAGCTGGCCCCCTTAACCGACGGATCCTGATCGTCGACGATACCGAGGGCATCCATGAGGATTTTCGCAAGATCCTCGCCCCCACCGCCCTCGCCGATAGCGACTTGCACAGTGCCGAAATGGCCCTGTTCGGCAGCCCCGCCGGCGCCGTGCAAGAGCGATTTATCCTCGACTCGGCGTACCAGGGCCAAGAAGCCCTGGCCATGGTGCAAGCCGCCCAGGACCGCGATGCGCCTTACGCCATGGCCTTTATCGACATGCGCATGCCACCCGGCTGGGATGGCCTGGAAACCATCGAGCAGCTGTGGCGCATCGCGCCCAAGCTGCAAATCGCCCTGTGCACGGCCTACTCCGATTACTCCTGGGAAGACATGGCCGAACGCCTGGACCTGGGCGACCGCTTGCTGATTCTGAAAAAGCCCTTCGACGCCATCGAGATCCGCCAGATGGCCAGCGCCCTGACCTGCAAATGGCAATTGGCCCAGGACGCGGCGAGCAAGATGCGCGACCTGGAGCGGACCATCGAAGAGCGCGTCCAGGAGTTGCTCAGCGTGTCGCGCCTGTTGTACTACGACGTGCTCACCGGGTTACCTAACAGCACCTTGCTGGGCGATCGCCTGACCCAGAGCCTGTCCCAGTCGCGGCGCCACGACTGCACGTTGGCGGTGATGTTCCTGGGCCTGGACCGCTTCAAGCGCATCAACAACGGTTTGGGCCACCCGGCCGGCGACCAGATGCTCAAGCACGTGGCCCAGTGCCTGGTGGCCACGGTGCGTGACAGCGATTCGGTGTTCCGCTACGGCTCCGACGAATTCGTGGTGATCCTGGGCGACATTCAGCACCCGCAGCAAACCCGGCGCATCGCCGAAAAACTGCTGGCGGCCGTCAACACGCCCCACTCGGTGGCCGGGCATGACCTAACCGTCACCGCGAGCCTGGGCATCAGCCTGTACCCCGAGGACGGCTTCGACGCGATGACGCTCATCAAAAACGCCGAAACCGCCATGCGCAACATCAAGGACTGCGGCCCCAACGACTTCAGTTTTTTCATCGAAGACATGAACCTGCGCGCCCACCAGCAACAGACCCTGGAAACCGGCCTGCGCCTGGCGTTGCAACGCGATGAATTCGTCCTGCACTACCAGCCCAAACTGGAGCTGAACACGGGCCAGGTGGTGGGCGCCGAGGCTCTGGTGCGCTGGCACCGCCCCGATCACGGTTTGGTTTACCCCGGCCAATTCATTCCCCTGGCCGAGGATTGCGGCCTGATCGTTGCCCTCAGCCAATGGGTGCTCAACCGCGCCTGCCAGCAAGCACGTGCTTGGCAACGCCAGGGCCTGGCGCCGATTTGCATGGCGGTGAACGTCTCGGCCATCGACTTTCGCCAGCGCGATTTCGTCGAGCGCCTGAGCCGCACCCTGAGTGAAACCGGCCTGGCCCCGACGCTGCTGGAGCTGGAAATCACCGAAAGCGTGCTGATGCAGAACGTCGAGGCCACCGTCGCCACGCTGCAAGCGATCAAGCAACTGGGGGTGCGCCTGGCCATCGATGACTTCGGCACCGGTTATTCCAGCTTGAGCTACCTGCAAAAATTCCCGGTGGACGTGCTCAAGATCGACCAGTCGTTCGTGCGCGACCTGAGCACCGACAGCAACGACGCCAAACTGGTGAGCAGCATCATCGACCTGGGCAGGAGCCTGAACCTGAGCATCATCGCCGAAGGGGTGGAAACCGCCGAGCAACTGGCCTTCCTCAAGCGCCACCACTGCGAAGAAGGCCAAGGCTATTACTTCAGCAAAGCCGTGGCCGCCGAGGAGTTCGCCCGTTACCTGGCCGACTCCCCGCACCTGCAAACACCCCCACTATGACGCCGCCCCGGGTAAGGATTCACCCCATGCCACCACTCGCCCTGCCCCTGAGCGCCGCCCTGCTGTTCGTCGCAGGCGCCCAAGCCGCGCCCCTGGAAGGCCCGCTCAAGCCCTTGCCCGCGGTGCCGGTGCTGGACAGCAAGCGGGTGGAACTGGGCCGCCAGTTGTTCCACGACCCGCGCCTGTCGGTGAACAACAGCCTGTCGTGCGCCAGTTGCCATCGCCTGGACCGTGGCGGCGCCGACGACAAGCCTTTGTCCCTGGGCTTTGACGGCCGACCGGTGGCGGTCAATACCCCCAGCGTGTTCAACGCCAGCCTGAACTTTCGCCAGTTTTGGGACGGGCGCGTGGAAACCCTGGAAGAACAGGCCCACATCGTGGTGCACAGCCCCACGGAAATGGGCAGCGACTGGGCCACCGTGGTGCAACGCATCGCTGCCGACAACCACTACGCTGCCGCTTTCACCGACGCCTACCCGAGCGGCGTGACCCAGGCCAATATCCAGGGCGCCCTGGCCGAGTATGAACGCACCCTGCTAAGCCTCAACTCGCGTTTCGACCAGTACCTGGCGGGCAACACCGCGATCCTCAGCACCGAGGAAAAGTACGGCTACCAGCGCTTCCAGGACTACGGCTGCATCGCTTGCCATCAAGGGGTGAATATCGGCGGCAACATGTTCCAGAAGTTCGGCGTACTGGGGGACTACTTCGCCGCCCGGGGCAACCCCACCCCGGCGGACCTGGGGCGCTTCAATGTCACCGGCGCCGAGGAAGACCGCCACGTGTTCAAGGTGCCCAGCCTGCGCAACGTCGCCGTCACCGCGCCCTACTTCCATGATGGCTCGCAGGCGACCCTCGAAGGCGCCGTGACCGTGATGTTCACCTACCAATTGGGGCGCATCCCCAGCGAAGAGGACAAAGCCCTGATCGTGAAATTCCTCAAGACCCTGACCGGTGAGTGGCAGGGCAAGCCCCTATGAAAGTCTCCCGGCGCCTGAGCCTGCTTCTGCTGGCGGGGGTTGCGGCCGTGCTGGCCTCGATCCTGCTGTTTTTGTACCTCAACTCGCGCTCCGACCTGACCGCCACCTACACCGAGTCCCGCGACCTGATCCGCCAGCTCAAGCAGCAGAACGCGCAGTGGGAAAACGAGGTCCTCAAGGCTCGGGTTGCCATCAGCCACAACTACGACCCGCTGGTATCACCCCTGAACGAAATGACGCGGCTGTGGCAGCAGTTCGAGGTGCTGGAATCCCAGCGCAACCGCGACCAGTCGCCGCTGTGGCAGACCAGCCAGCAGGCCTATCTCGATGCGCTCAAGGAAAAAACCCGGGTGGTGGAACAGTTCAAGTCCCACAACGCGGTGTTGCGCAACTCCCTGGCCTTCCTGCCCACCGCCGAAGACGACATCCAGGCGCAACTGGGGCGGGTTGCCGACACCGACAAACTGCAAGTGCAGAACATCGCCAACGACACCTACGACCTGCTACTCAGCAGCCTGGAATTCGCCCAGGTCACCTCCGCCGACCACGCCGCCGACATCCTGGTGGGCCTGAACAAACTGCAAGTGAACAAGGAGCGCCTGCCGGCGGAGTTCCACGAGCCCATCGATATTCTCAGCAACCACATCTCCCTGATCCTGCGCGAGCAGCCCCTGGTCAATGCCTTGCTCGACGAAATCGAAAGCTTCCCCGTGTCCGAACGCCTGGATGACCTCACCAACCTGCTCAACCGCGACCAGCAGCTCGCCGAGGCGAGCGACCAGAAATACCACTTCTACCTGGTGGTGTTTTCCGCCCTGCTGGTGCTGCTGCTGATTTGGCTGGCCGTGCGCCTGATGCGCAGCTTTGCCCAGATCAACCAGATGAACCGCGCCTTGCTGGCCGCCAACGACGAACTCGAACGCCGGGTCGAAGAACGCACCCGAGAGCTCAAGGACACCCAGACCGAACTGCTGGATACCGCGCGCCAGGCCGGCATGGCGGAAATCGCGACCAACGTGCTGCATAACGTGGGTAACGTGCTCAATAGCGTGAACATCTCCGCCGACCTGGTCAGCCGTCAGTTGCGCCACAGCAAGGCCCAGGGCCTGGGCAAGGCCATGCAACTGATGAATGAACACCCAGACGACCTGGGCCGTTTTCTCACCGAGGACGAGAAAGGCAAGTTGCTGCCCGGCTACCTCAACCAATTGGTGTTGGCCATCGCCCAGGAGCAGCAAGGCATGAGCGCGGAACTGGGGCAACTGAGCAAAAGCGTGGACCACATCAAGGACATCGTCGCCACCCAGCAGTCCTACGCCGGCACCAGCAGCCTGCTGCAAGCGCTGTCCATCAGCGAACTGCTCGATGATGCCCTACGCATGCACGCCGGTGCCCTCACCCGACACCACGTCACGGTACTCAAGGAATTTTCCGATGTGCCGCGGATCATGGGCGACAAGCATCGCCTGCTGTTGATCCTGATAAACCTGATCGGCAACGCCAAGCACGCCATGGCCAACGTCACCGACCGCGAACGCACCCTGACCCTGAGCGCCGTCATCGACGGCGACAACCTCAACATCAGCGTGCGCGACCAGGGCGAAGGCATCTCGGCGCAAAACATGACGCGCATCTTTGTCCATGGTTTCACCACCCGTAAGGATGGCCACGGCTTTGGCCTGCACAGCTGCGCCCTGGCCGCCGTGGAAATGAACGGCCACTTGAGCGCCCACAGCGACGGGCCGGGGCGGGGCGCGCTGTTTACCCTACAAATTCCTCTGATCGTGGCCCAAGGTAACGCATGAACACTGCCATCAACCGACGCATTCTGCTGATCGACGACACCCCGACCATCCACGATGACTTTCGCAAGATCCTCACCCCCGGCCCCAGCGCCAGCACCGACCTCGACGACCTGGAAAGCGCCCTGTTCGGCAGTGCGCCGAAAGCCCCGGCCACGGTCTATGAACTCGAGTGTGCCTATGGCGGCCAGGAAGGCCTGGGCAAGTTGCTCGACGCTGCCGCCCAGGCGCGGCCCTATGCCCTGGCGTTCGTCGACATGCGCATGCCCGATGGCTGGGATGGCGCGCAAACCATTGAAGAGTTGTGGAAGCACGACCCCTTGCTGCAAGTGGTGGTGTGCACCGCGTATTCGGACTATTCCTGGGACGAGTTGCTCGACCGCCTCAACGGCCACGACCGCTTGCTGATCCTGAAAAAGCCCTTCGACAACATCGAAGTCCAGCAAATGGCCAATACCCTGACCACCAAGTGGGAAATGACCCGCCGCGCCCAACTGCAAATGAGCCAGCTCGAAGCCCTGGTGGCGCAACGCACCCAGGCGTTCCAGCAGGCCAGCGAGGCCCTGCAACACGAGATGGACGAACGCATGCTGCTGGAAAGCCAATTGGTGCAATCGGAAAAACTCGCCTCCCTTGGCCAGTTGGCCGCCGGCGTCGCCCACGAAATCAACAACCCGGTGGGCTTCATTTCCTCCAACCTCAGCACCTTGGGGACGTACTTCGGCCAAATGCAGCAGATGCTCGAGGCCTACCGCCAGGCCGAGGCCGCCCTCGCCCCCGGTGAGCCGCGCCTGGGCCTGGAACAGTTACGCGCAAGCCTGGAGCTGGACTTTTTGCTGCAAGACATTCCCCAGCTCATCAAGGAATCGAAGGACGGCATCGGCCGGGTCAGCCAGATCGTCAAGGACCTCAAGGACTTCTCCCGCGTGGACTCAACCCAGCATTGGCAGTGGGCGGACCTGCAACAGGGCATGGATTCCACCCTCAACATCGTCGCCGCCGAGATCAAGTACAAGGCCGATGTGGTCAAGCAGTACGTGCCGTTGCCCGAGGTCGAGTGCCTGCCCTCGCAAATCAACCAGGTGGTGATGAACCTGATCGTCAACGCCGCCCAGGCCATGGGCAGCGAACGGGGCACCATCACCCTGAGCAACGGCGTGCAGGGCGACACGGTGTGGCTGCAAGTGGCCGACAATGGCGCAGGGATCGCGCCCCAGCACCTGGCGAAAATCTTCGACCCCTTCTTCACCACCAAACCGGTGGGCCAGGGCACGGGGCTGGGGTTGTCCCTGTCGTACGGGATCATCAAGAAGCATCGCGGTGAGATCACGGTGCACAGTGAAGTCGGCAAGGGCACCACGTTCCGCGTCGAACTGCCGATCCGCCAAACCGCGCCGGCAACCTCCTGAACCGCGCCGTGCGGGCCCCAGCGCAGGGCGCTATGATGGCGCCCTTTTTTCCAATGAGCTGCGAACCCTTCCATGGATACCCTTGCACAACTGCGCGCCGGCCAACTTCGCGGCATCCGGCGCCTGGACCTGAGCGCCGGCCTGACCGAGTTCCCCCGGGAGATCTTCGACCTGGCGGACTCTTTGGAAGTGCTCAACCTCAGCGCCAACCAGTTGCGCAGCCTGCCCGACGACCTGCATCGCCTGCACCGCTTGCAGGTGCTGTTCTGCTCGGACAACGCCTTTACCGAACTGCCCGAAAGCCTGGGCCGCTGCGCGCAGTTGAGCATGGTGGGCTTCAAGGCCTGCCGGATCGAACGGGTCAGCGCCCAGGCGTTGCCGCCCCGGTTGCGCTGGCTGATCCTCACCGACAACCGCATCGAACACCTGCCCCAGGCCCTGGGCGAACGCCCGCACCTGCAAAAACTGATGCTTTCGGGCAATCGCCTACGCCAGTTACCGGCGAGCCTGGCCAACGCCCCGCAGCTTGAGTTGATCCGCGTCGCCGCCAACCAATTGAGCGAACTGCCGCACTGGCTGCTGGCGTTGCCGAAACTGGCGTGGCTGGCCTATGCCGGCAATCCGCTGGAGGCGGACCTCACACACGCCGCCCCGGCGCCAGCCATCGCCTGGGCGCAGTTGCACCTGCAACAGCCCTTGGGCGAAGGCGCCAGCGGCGTGATTCATCAAGCGACGTGGCAAGCGCCGGGGCAGGCGCCGCAAGACGTGGCGGTGAAGCTGTACAAGGGCAGCATGACCAGCGATGGCTCGCCGCTGCATGAAATGCACGCCTGCATCCGCGCCGCCCTGCACCCCAACCTGATCGGCGTGCACGGCCAGGTCAGCGACCACCCCGAAGGCCGCGCGGCCCTGGTGATGGAACTGATCGGCCCGCACTACCGCAACCTGGCCGGGTTGCCGAGCCTGGCCTCCTGCACCCGCGACGTCTACCCGCAAGGCTGGCGCCTGAGTGCCGAGGTCGCGCTCACTATCGCCCTGGGCATCGCCTCGGTGGCCGCCCACCTGCACGGCCAGGGCTTGAACCATGGCGACCTGTATGGCCACAACATCCTGTTCAACCCCCAAGGCCATTGCCTGCTGGGGGATTTTGGCGCAGCGGCGGGCTACGACCCGGCCCACAGCCCTGTGGCGGGCGCGCTGCAACGCATCGAGGTGCGGGCCTTCGGAATTTTGCTGGGGGAATTGTTGGAGCGTATCGATGGCGGGCTCGGTGCCCAGGACCGGGAGCAGCTGCAAAGCCTGCAAGAGCGCTGCTGCCAGCCCCAGGTCATGGGCCGGCCGGGCTTCAGCGCAATAGAGCGGGAATTGGGGGAGCTGAAGCTTCAGCCCCCCGCAAGCGCTTAGCCGGCCAGGCCGACGAACATGTCCTGCACGTCGTCGTGGTTGTCCAGGCCTTCGAGGAAGGCTTCGACTTCGGCCATTTGCGCCTCGCTCAGGCCGCTGACCGGGTTCTTCGGCTGGTAGCCCAACTTGGCCGACAGTACGGTGAAACCGAATTCGGGCAGGGCTTTTTGCACCGCGTCCAGGTCGCTGGGCTCGGTCAAAAACAGGGTGGCGCCCTCTTCACCCGGCTCGAAATCCTGGGCGCCGGCTTCAATGGCGGCCATTTCCGGGTCGGCGTCGGGGCTGTCGGGGGCGGCTTCGATCATGCCGACGTGGTTGAAGTCCCAGGCCACCGAGCCCGAAGCGCCGAGTTGGCCCTTGCGGAAGGCGACGCGGATTTCAGCGACGGTGCGGTTGATGTTGTCGGTCACGCACTCGACGATCAGCGGCACTTGGTGCGGGGCAAAACCTTCGTAGGTGACGCGGTGGTACTGCACGGTCTCGCCCAATTGGCCGGACCCTTTCTTGATGGCGCGTTCCAGGGTTTCGCGGGGCATCGAGGCTTTTTTCGCCTGCTCCACCACCAGGCGCAGGTGTGCGTTGGTGGTCACGTCCGCGCCGTTGCGCGCGGCGATGGTGATTTCCTTGACCAACTTGCCGAAGATCTTGCCCTTGGCGTTGGCTGCCGCTTCTTTGTGTTTAACCTTCCACTGTGCGCCCATTACTCACTCTCTCGTTCTGTGCGTCGTGACATCTGTTGGCCGACGATGGCGGCAAGTTTATACGGCCTAAAGTCGGCAATCGACCAAAAAGTCGAGGTGGCGGGCGACTTGTCCACCCCATTGCGTAGGGGGTTTCCGAAAAATCGCTTTGACGCCCCATTGCGCCCCGTCGTTTCGTAACCTCTGTCCCCCGTCCCTTAAAGGCAAGAGCTGGCAGACCATGCACGACGACCTCACAAGCCCCTTCACTCTGACGATCGCCGGCCGTTCGCTGTGCCTGCCCGTCGCGCATTTCACCGGTCGCGAAGCCTTGAACGAACCCTATTGCTTCGACATCGAACTGGCCGCGCCTGGTACGCCCGGCGCCCTCGATGACTGGCTGCAACAGCCTGCGTTCCTGCGCCTGGGGGACGGCAGCGGCATCCATGGCGTCATCACCCGCGCCCACCCTTGTGGCCGGCACTGCAACCTGAGCCTGGCGCCTCATCTGGCGACCCTGGCGCAGCGTACCTGTCGGCGGGTGCTCCACGATGTCAGCGTGCCCGGCATGCTCTTGCAGTTGCTCCAGGAACACCGCTTGCCGGCCGACAGCTACCGCTTCGAACTGCCCCACGGCCAGTACCCCAAACGCGCGTTCTGTATCCAGTACGACGAGAGCGACCTGTATTTCCTACAACGTTTGTGCGAGGAGGAAGGCATCCACTACCACTTCGAGCACCAGCAAGAGCGCCATGTGCTGGTGTTTGCCGACGACAGCGAAGCCTTTGTGCCGCTATCGACGCCGCTGTCGTGCCCGCCACGGGAGCCCGCCGCCCCGGCGCTCGCCTGGCTGGCCCAGGCCCAACCGGCCCAGCCCAGGCCCAACCCATGCGGGCCGAACACGCCCAGCGCAACGCCGGCCGGTGCCGCCAATCAGCCCCACGACCCGCCCGCCCGCCACTGGGAGCGCCCCTCGCCCACCGAAGCCCATCGCCAGCAAACCAGCCGCCGCGCCCTGGAACGCCTGCGCAGCCAGCCGCCATGCCTGGTGGGCCAAAGCAGCGAGGCGCACCTGCGCAGCGGGGCGCTGATGCAGGTCGAGGACCACCCGGTGTCGCGGTTCAACGACCAGTGGCTGCTCACCGAGGTTCACCACCAGGGCCGGCAACCCGGTTTCACCACCCCGGCCAGCCGCCAGCCCTGGTGGGTGGCCACCGAGCGGCTGGGCGGCACCGCGCTGATGCCCGGCCATCAATGGGCCAGCGAACCTTACGGCAATCAGTTCAAGGCTATCCCCTGGGCCACCGCTTACCGGCCCGCGCTGCGCCATCCCAAACCGCTGGTCAACGGTTACCAGCGCGGCTACGTGCCCGGCGCCCGCGGGCAACTGGCCGAACAGGACGCCCAGGGTCGCATCCCCGTGCACCTGGCCTGGGGCGAGACCCCCGAGCGGGTCCCGCAGCATTGCCTGTGGTTGCCCCTCGTGCGCCAGGAAGCCGCCGGCTACGGGCCGTTACCCACCGCCGGGTGCGAAGTGCTGGTGCGTTTTGTCAACGGCGACCCGGACTACCCGGTGGTGTTCCAGTTGGCGGGCGCGCCGTTCGAGGCCCAACGCAAGGGCCTGTACCTCAACGGCCAGCAACTGGCGGAAAAAACCCGGCAAATCTACCTCAAGGCGGGCCAGTCGCTGCGGGTCCAGGGCAGCGAGCACCTGACCCTGACGGTGAATGGCCAGCATATCCGCCTCGATCCCGACGGCGTGGCCTTGGCCGCCACACCCCGGCCCACCCTGCCTCCTGCGGCCGAGCCCGACGCGTTGTGGGATGGCGAAATCTGCCTGTTCGCCGCCCCACCGCTGGCCGCGCGGCGCCTGGCCAACACCTCGTGGTACATCGTGCGCATGCCCCGCGCCGACCTGCAGGAGCCGGCCGGCCTGGGCCGCGACGCGATTGTGCTGCAAGGCCAGAGCCTGGCCAGCGGCGCCCTGGACCTGAACCCGCAGCAAAAACGCCTGTTGGCCCGCGAGTTCGCCCGCACGCCTCGGCAACTGAGCCTGCTGTACCCGGGGCATTGCGTAGCCCTGGCCGAATACTTCCAGCAGCACTGGAGCCAGCCACAGCGCCAGGCCTTGCACCGCTGCGCCAAGGCCCTGGCCGCCCCCGCCGCCCTGGCCGAGGCGCCGCTGTTGCTGCAATGGCTGATGGGTGAGCCCTGACGCGGCCTTAGCCTTTGTCGGCCTTACCGGCCGCCGCCGCGAACCGCGCCAGGCGCACGTCCAGGTGCCGTGGCCGGTGGCCGTGGTCTTCGGCACGCTCTTTGCGCCGGATCGCGTTGCGCACCAACAGCGAGCCCAAATAGCGGATCGGCTCCGGCGGGAAATACCCCAACGGCCCGTCCACCAGGGGTGAACGGGTCCAGGGGTTGTCCAGCCCCAGCACCAGCGAAGCGAGGATCTGCCCGCCCATGTGGCACGGGCCAACGCCGCTGCCGGAATAACCGAAGCCATAAAACACGTTGCCACCGCTGCCCATGCGCCCGAAGAACGGCAGGCCAGTGACCGAGCGGTCTGAGGGGCCGTTCCAGGTCGCCGCCACCGGCACTTGGGCGAACGCCGGAAAAAACTGCCCCAGACTCTTGCGCAACAGGCCCGCGTAGGGCGACGGCTGGTCGAACACCGGCAGCATCCGCCCGCCATAGGCGAAGGTGTTGCCGCCCTTGCCGAGCATGATCCGGCCGTCCGGGGTGTTGCGGTAGTAGTGCACGAAAATCCGCGAATCGAGCACTGTCACACCGCTGGTCAGGCCGATCTCCTGGAGCAGGTCCGGGCGCGGCTCGGTGATAACCATGTCGCTGGAGACAATCGCCACGCTGCGCTCGAACTGCGGGAACGCGCGAGCCATCCAGGCGTTCATCGCCAGCACCACACGGTCGGCGCGCACGGCGCCGTCCGGGGTCTGGATCAGTGCCGGGCGGCCCTCCTCCAGCCCCACCATCGCGGTGTTCTCAAACAAGCGCACCCCCAGTTGCAGCGCCACCCGGCGCAACCCGCGCACCAGCAGGGCCGGTTGCACGCTGGCGGCGGCCGGCGAGAACCAACCCTCCTGGTGTTGGGCCGAGCCCGCCATACGTTGCACATCCGCCAACGGCCGCTTGCTGAAGGAGTTGATGCCGTTGCGCTCCAGCGCCGCGATCACCCCGTCGGTGGCGCCGCACTGGGCGCGGTTGGTGGCGGTGTAGAGCGTGCCGTCGAGGCGGTACTGGGCATCCACCGCGTACTTTTCGCAAAACGCGCCGATGGCATGGATGCTCTGCTCTGAAGCGCGCACCAGGCGCACCGCTTCCTCAATGCCGAACAAGCGCTCCAGGGTGAAGAACTTGGCCGACCAGGACAGCGCACACCCGCCGTTGCGGCCACTGGCGCCGGCGCCGCAGATATCGGCCTCGATCAGCACCACATCCAGCTGCGGGTTCTGCTCCTTGAGCATCACCGCCGTCCACAACCCGGTGTAGCCGCCACCGACAATGCACACATCGGCACGGGTCTCGCCGTGCAGGGGCGCGCAGGGTTCGCCGCCCTCGGCATTGAGGGCCTGTTCCAGCCAAAACGGTCTCATCGGGGGGTATCTCCAGTTCAAGGGGCTTATAAAAGAAAGGGCATTCAACTACGCAAGGGTTTGATCGCCAGGGCTCGGTTGGGCACGAACGCGCAGTAGGGGCGCAGGCCCGCCGGGCGGCTGTTCCAGTGGGGCACCAGCACCAGGGCGGAAAACAACGCGCAACCGGCAAATACCACGAATACCGTGACCGTATCGAAGTAGCCCGGCAGCAAGCCGCCCAGGATCGCCCCCACCGAGCCGCAGCCATTGACGAACCCCGCCGCCGTGGCGCCGGCCTTGGCGGTGCCGAAATCGATGGCGGCCGCGCCGCTAATCATCGAGTCCGGCCCGTACAGGGTCAGGCCCATGACGAACAGCAGGGCCACCACCAGCAGCACGCTGCCGGTGTGCAGCGCGCCCATGAACAACGCCAGGGCCACCGTCAACGCCAACAGGCTGAGGACACAGGCCGGCATGCGCCGCGCACCAAAGAGCTTGTCCGAGGCCAGGCCAATCATGATCGGCCCCAACAGGCCCGCCAGCTCGAATGCGGTGGGGATGATCGCCGCGCCGACCTTGCCCACCTGGGGCATCTGCTCGAACACGATCACCGGGCCCCACAGCAAAATGGCGTAGCGCGCCGGTTTGAGCAGGAAGTACGCCAGGCCCAGCGTCAGCACCGTGCGGTTACGCAGGATCTCGCGCAGCGGCGCCAGCACGCTGAGGCGGCTTTCGGCCAGGGCCTCTTCGGCGGTTTGTTCCGGCGCCGGTTCCACCGCTGGCAGGCCGACGTCTTGGGGGGTGTTGCGCTGGAAGATGAAAAACAGCACCGCCACCACGGCCACCACCGCCGCGCTGGAAATAAACGCCGCGTGCCAAGTGCCCACCAGGGTGTAGGCCCACCACCCGGCGAAGGGCGAAGCCACCAAACCGCCGAAGGCGTAGCAGGAACTCCACAGCCCCAACACCCGGCCGCGCTGCTGGGCGGGGAAAAAACTGCCCAAGTTCTTGCACAGCCCCGACCAACCTGTCGACTGCGCCAGGCCCTGGATCAGCATGCAGGTGGCGAAAATCGGCAAGGTGGCGAAACTGCCCATCACCAGGGCCGCCACGGCGGAAATCAACAACCCGCCCAGCACCACCACCCGCGGGCCGAAGCGGTCGGCGAGGATGCCCCAGGTGAACTGGCCCACGGCATAGGCCGCCAGGTAGATGGCGTCGAGGTTGGCCATCATCATTTTGTCGAGGTGAAAACTGGGGTCTTCGCCGATGCCCAGTTTGGCCACGGAAAAAGCTTTACGGGTGAAATAGAAGGCCGCGTAGGCCAACCAGGTGATGGCGAAAATCTGCACGCGCCAACGCTTGATGGTGCCGATGTGCTGGTTCATGGTGAGTCTGACCTCGGGGTGAGTGTGCTGGCAGAATTTTTAGAAAAACGCCTGTGTTTTTTATTGTTGAGCACCGCGATACGGCCCTTGTGACGGGGGCAATACCGGTCAGATGAGTCTGTTGTTCCCTGTAGTCGGGATCGATTGCACGCACAGGCCCATGGCCACCGGCGCTGTGAAACCACCACAGGCACCGGGGCTGAGAGGGATAAAAACAAGTACAGACTAATAAGTGAAATCGATTTATCGTATTTCAAATATAAGTTCAGCTTGTAAGAGGTATTCCCATGTCGGTCTCCCACGCCCAGCTCAAGGCGTTCCATGCGGTCGCCGTGCATGGCAGCTTCACCCGCGCCGCCGCGAAGCTATTCCTCACCCAACCGGCGATTTCCGACCAGGTGCGCAAACTCGAAGAGCGCTTTGGTGTGCTGTTGTTCCACCGCAACAAGCGCTCGGTGCACCTCACCGACTTGGGCGAACGTCTGCTGGGCATCACCCAGCGCCTGTTTGTGATCGAGGCCGAGGCCCAGGAACTGCTGCAAGACTCGCGCGCCCTGCAAACCGGCAGCCTGATCCTGGCCGTGGACGCGCCGGTGCATGTGCTGCCGCAAATCGCCCGGTTCTGCGAGCGCTACCCGGGCATCAGCGTGAAAATCGAGACGGGCAACACCGACGAATCCCTGGCACGGCTGTTCAGCTACCAGGCCGATCTGGCCTTGCTGGGGCGCGAAGTGAGTGACGAACGGCTGCTGTCGCTGGCCTTGCGCAACGACCCGATGGTGGCGTTCGTGGCCCGCAGCCACCCCTGGGCCAGCCGTGAATCCATCTGCCTGGCGGACCTGGACGACACGCCCCTGGTGCTGCGCGAAACCGGCTCGGTGACCCGCCAGACCCTGGAAGAAGAAATGAGCCGCGCCGGTTACCGCATCCGCCCGGCGATCCAGGTCGAAGGCCGCGAAGCCGCCCGCGAGGCGGTGGTGGTGGGGATTGGCGTGGGCGTGGTGTCAGCCGCCGAGTTCGGCGCCGATGCACGGGTGTGCGCCCTGCCCATCACCGACTGCACCCGGCGCCTGACCGAAACCCTGGTGTGCCTGCGCGAACAAAGCTCGCGGCGGGTGGTGGCGACCTTTCTCGACATGGTGCGTGAGAGCCTGGGGCAATAGTGGCTTGAAGGCTGCCACAGGCCCGAGGCCGCTACACCGCCAACGCCAGGAAGGCCTGGATCAGGCGCAGGTCCCGGCGCCGCTCCATGCAGCCGATCATGTGCCGGTTGAGCAGCCCTGCGCCGTTGATCGGCACCGCCGCCACCCGGGGGTCGTGGCTGACTTCCACCGATGACACCACCCCCACGCCCAGTTGCGCCGCCACCGCTTCGGTGACGGCCTCGCGGCTGTCCAGTTCCAGCAACACCCGTGGGCTGACCCGGGCCTGGGCGCAGGCCGCGTCGAAGGTGCGGCGGGTGATGGAGCTGGGCTCGCGCAGCACCATGATGACCTGGTCCAGCAGGGCAATGTCGATGCCGTCGGGCAACGCCTGCCACGGATGGCCCTGGGGCACCAGGGCGCAGATGCGCGACTCGCTCAGGGCTTGCAGGTGCAGGCCCTTGCGCGGTTCGACCTCGGTGAGCACCGCCACGTCGGCGTGTTCCGACAACAACGCCGCCAGGGTTTCCTGGGCGTTGCCCAGGCGCAGGTTGACGGTGATCCCCGGGTAGCGCGCGCGCAGGCTGGCGAGCATGGGCATGACCATGTGCGGGCCGTCCGCCGCCACCTCCAGGCGCCCGGTGAGCAACTGCCGGTTGGCCTCCAGCATCGCCTGGGCTTCTTCGGCCAGGCCGAACATGGCGCGGGTGATGGCCGCCAACTTGGTGCCCTCCTCCGTCAGTTCCACCCGCCGCGCGGTGCGGCGCAGCAGGGTGATCTGGTAGTGCTCCTCCAGCGCTTTGATGTGCCCGGTCACCGCCGGTTGGCTGATGAACAACCGCGCCGCCGCCCGGGTGAAACTGCCTTCGCGGGCCACGGCATCGAACGCACGGAGCTGGAACAAGTTCATACCTATCGGCCTCACTTATGATTGGCATAACAACAAACAATTTGATTGATGGTAAGGCAAACTGCAATTTATGTCCCGTAGCGTCATCCCACGAACTGCGAGGACACGAGAATGAGTATTGCCGAACCCATCCTGCTTACCCCGGGCCCACTGACCACCTCGGCCCGCACCCGCCAGGCGATGATGGTCGATTGGGGCTCGTGGGATGAGCGCTTCAACCAACTGACCGCCAGCGTCTGCGAACAACTGCTGGCTATCCTCCACGGCGCCGACAGCCATCACTGCGTTCCCCTGCAAGGCAGCGGCACCTTCTCGGTGGAAGCGGCCATCGGCACCTTGGTGCCCCGCGATGGCAAGGTGCTGGTACTGATAAACGGCGCCTACGGCAAGCGCCTGGCGAAGATCTGCGAAGTGCTGGGGCGCCCGTTCAGCACCTTTGAAACCGCCGAAGACCAGCCCACCACCGCCGCCGATGTCGAGCGCCTGCTGCTGGCCGACCCGGGCCTGACCCACGTGGCGCTGATCCACTGCGAAACCAGCACCGGCATCCTCAACCCGTTGCAGGAGATTGCCCAAGTGGTGGCCCGCCACGGTAAACGCCTGATTATCGATGCCATGAGCTCCTTCGGCGCCCTGCCTATCGACGCTCGCCAGGTGCCGTTCGACGCGCTGATCGCCGCCAGCGGCAAATGCCTGGAAGGCGTGCCGGGCATGGGGTTTGTCTTCGCCCGCAAAACCGCGCTGGCCGAGTCGGCCGGTAACTGCCACTCCCTGGCCATGGACCTGTACGACCAGCACGCCTACATGGCCAAGACCGGCCAGTGGCGCTTCACCCCGCCGACCCATGTGGTCGCGGCCCTGCACGAAGCCTTGTTGCAGTACCAGGAAGAAGGGGGCCTGGCGGTACGCCACCAGCGCTACGCGGCCAACTGCCAGGTGCTGCTCGATGACATGGCCGCCCTGGGCCTGCGCAGCTTCCTGCCCAGCGCGATCCAGGCGCCGATCATCATCACCTTCCACGCGCCCGACAGCCCGCGCTACCAGTTCAAGGCGTTCTACGAACGGGTCAAGGCCAAGGGTTTCATCCTCTACCCGGGCAAGTTGACCCAGGTCGAGACCTTCCGCGTGGGCTGCATCGGCCACGTCAACGAAGGCGAAATGCGCGCCGCGGTCGCGGCCATCGCCCAGGTTTTGCGGGAGATGGAAGTGCTCGACTGCTGACCCGCTCCCATAAAGGCCTGCTTCAACACCCGCCGAATCCCACAAAAGCCCTAATCCATTTCCTCAGGACACCGCCCACCATGAACTACAGCCAACCAAGCCAACTGCAAGCCGCCATCCTCGACTGGGCCGGCACCGTGGTCGATTTCGGCTCTTTTGCGCCGACGCAGATTTTTGTCGAGGCCTTCGCCGAGTTCGACGTGCAGGTTTCCATCGAAGAAGCCCGCGGCCCGATGGGCATGGGCAAGTGGGACCACATCCGCACCCTCTGCAACCAGCCCCAGGTGGCCGAGCGCTACCGTCAGGTGTTCGGCCGCACGCCCACCGACGACGACGTCACAGCCATCTACCAGCGCTTCATGCCATTGCAGATCGAGAAAATCGCCGAGCATTCGGCGTTGATCCCCGGCGCCCTGGACACCATCGCGGCCCTGCGCGGGCAAGGGATCAAGATCGGTTCCTGCTCCGGCTACCCCAAGCAGGTGATGGATAAAGTGGTGGAGCTGGCGGCCAGCAATGGCTATGTCGCCGACCACGTGGTCGCCACCGACGAAGTGCCCAACGGCCGCCCATGGCCGGCCCAGGCCCTGGCCAACGTGATCGCCCTGGGCATCAGCGACGTAGCGGCATGCGTGAAAATCGACGACACCGTGCCGGGCATCCTCGAAGGCCGCAGCGCCGGCATGTGGACGGTGGCGCTGACCTGCTCGGGCAACGCCCTGGGCCTGACCTACGAGGGCTACCGGGCCCTGGACAGTGCCACCCTGGACAGCGAGCGCAAGCGCATCCAGGCCCTGTTCAAGGGTTCACGCCCGCACTACATGATCGACACCATCACCGACCTGCCCCAGGTGATCGCCGACATCAACCAGCGCCTGGCGCGCGGTGAAATGCCCCAGGGCCACTGACCGACCGCGACACCCATGGCGCAGCAGGTTTTCGCCTGCTGCGCCATTGTGCATTTCAGCGCAGACCAGTGGCCGTTAGCGGCCCGGAGCACCGTCGGGCTGGGTCAGTTCGGCATCGCTGTCGGGCGCGGGTGGTTGTTCCTCAAGTCCCGGCACGGGGTTTGGCAGGGGCTCTTCGAGCACGGGCTCGATGGGGTCCGGCAGTGACTCGCGGGCCTCTTTCAGCTGGGGTGGCGG
This sequence comes from Pseudomonas sp. MF08817, assembly GCF_059862705.1. Lineage (NCBI taxonomy): Bacteria > Pseudomonadati > Pseudomonadota > Gammaproteobacteria > Pseudomonadales > Pseudomonadaceae > Pseudomonas > Pseudomonas sp. MF08817. Next base: position 47,953 of record NZ_JCBCUY010000026.1, on the reverse strand, counting down.
GGTTGGCGTCTCGACGGCAGGCTCGACCGGGGCCGGCAACTCGTCGACCACCGTGGTCTCGGTTAACACCTCGCACGCGGATTCCACCAAACCGACCTGCTGCCCCTCGGCATCGATCACCACGCCGTCGGGGTAGAAGGTCAACCCACAAAACTCCAGGGTGCCGTCGGCATACTGAATGGCCCCATTGTTGTACTGTTTTGAACCGTCGGCGCCGAGGGTTCCCCAGGTATAGGTTTTCACTTCACCGCGCACCATTGCGTCCAAGCACTGTTCCATATTCATTCCTTAATTAATATTGTGTTTATCACTTCGCACCCTACGGATGCGCACCCACTATTAATAACGCTGCCCGCCAGTTCAACACGCCGGCACAGACAACAAAAAAAACAGAACCCACTTACAGCCTCGGGCGACATTACACAGCCACATACGGAATACTTACCATTCAACTTCAGACTTAACTAACAAACAGGCAGGGTTTCAGTTTTTTCTCGAAAAACCTGACCTCTCTCAGGTTTTGCCGGGCAAACGGGATTACAGTAGCGCCACTCCGTCAAACAAGAACGGAGGCTTCAGACCTGATAAACGAGGAAAGCCCATGAATTTCATCAACCCGAGTTCGCGTTACAGCACGCTCTCGATTACGTTGCACTGGCTGATGCTGGTACTGCTGGCTGTGGTGTTCGCCACCATCGAACTGCGCGGCCTGTTCCCCAAGGGCACCGAAGGCCGCACCCTGATAAAAGAAGCCCACTTCATGCTGGGCCTGACGGTGTTCGTGCTGGTGTGGCTACGCCTGCTGGGCCGCGCCCTGAGCGCCACGCCACGGATCCTGCCACCGCCGCCCAAATGGCAAAGCCTGCTGGCGAGCCTGATGCACTGCGCACTCTACGTGTTCATGATCGCCATGCCGATCATGGGTTGGCTCGTCACCAGTGCAGCGGGCCACCACGTGCTGTTCTACGGCATCGAGTTGCCGCTGCTGATAGACGAAAACAAGGACCTGGCCGAGCAGATCGAAGGCTGGCACGTGCTGGGCGGAACCATCGGTTATTGGCTGATCGGCTTGCACGCGGTGGCGGGGTTGTATCACCACTATGTGCTGGGGGATAACACCCTACGGCGCATGGCGCCAAAGCGCGGCTGAAAAGTGCACGCTTTGTCCGCCAGCGACTTGAACAGTGGGTTGGCGGGCATCCTCTTTATCACCTTGTCTTAAATCTATTAGTCCACTCTATTAAATCAGCGGCCATGAACTTACAAGGCTGTGGCCGCGCCGGCGCAATGAATAAGAACGGGCATTACCGGTGTAACTTGCACAACTAAAAGTTGCCCAGCGCCACGCAGCGATATCGACAATAAAATCTACGCAAAGCGCCGTGCCCCTCATGACGGCAGTTGAACAAACACAAACGCCCGAGCCGCTCACCCCGCCCCCGCACGTGCAGCTACCCACCGGTCGCCATGGCGATGCCCCGGCGCCCCTGCAAGCCGCCGGTGTGCACAAACACCAACCGCGTGCCGCGCGCAAAGCGCCCCGCCGCCACCGCTTGCTGCAACGCCAGCAACGCCTTGCCGGTGTAAAGCGGCTCCAGCAGTAGGCCGCTGGCCTGTTCGGCGGCGTCGATAAAGGCCAGCAGGGCCTCATCGACCCGGGCAAAACCACCACGGCTGGCGTCGATCAGGGCATAGCCGTGGTCATGGGCGCCGGCGGCGCGCAGGATCGCCGCCACTTGCTGCGCCACGCCATGGCCCGCCGGCACCGCCAGCGCGCCGTGCACGGTGCGTGCGCCCTGCTCGGCCAGCACCAGGCCCGCCAACGTGGTGCCGGTGCCACAGGCCAGCCACCAGCCATCAAAATCACCCCAGCCCAGGGCGGCCAATTGCTGGCTCACCTGTTGGCGCAACACCCGGCAGCCGCGGGCGCCGGCCAACCCACCGCCGCCCTCCGGCACGGGGTAGAACCCCGGGTAGCGGGCCTGCCACGGTTGCCAGAAATCCGCATCGTGGCGCGCCCGGTAACCGCCATAACCCAGCCAATGCAGGTGCATGCCCCAGGCCTTGAGGTCGAGCACAGTGGGGGTGTCCTGGGCATGGCCGCGCAGCAGGCCCACGGTGGCGAAACCAAAGCGTTGGCCCGCCGCCGCCAAGGCATGCAGGTGGTTGGAATGGGCACCGCCCAGGCTGATGACCCCTGCCGCCTTCACTTGGTCGGCGGCGGCCAGGTGCTCGCTGAGCTTGAACCACTTATTGCCGCTGATAAGCGCGTCGATGCAATCCAGGCGCAATACGGCCACCTCGACCCCGGCGGCCGCGAGCCATTCCAGGCGCAGGGCTTGCAGGGGAGCGCAGGGATGCCAGTCGGCGGGAGGAGAAAACATAAAGGCCGGGCCCATGGGAAAGACCCGGCATTCTACTTGAATACGCCTGTAGCAAGCGGGCGAGCCCACTTGCTACAGGGGGGTCAGAGCTCGGCGGCGAGGCGCGAGCCTTGGTTGATGGCCCGTTTGGCGTCCAGTTCGGCGGCCACGTCAGCGCCACCGATCAGGTGCACGTTCTGCCCGGCGGCCAGCAGGCCTTCATGCAGCTCGCGCAGTGGGTCCTGGCCGGCGCAGATAACGATGTTGTCCACCGCCAGTAGTTGGGGTTCGCCGGTTTCGCCGATGCGGATATGCAGGCCCTCATCGTCGATCTTCAGGTACTCGACGCTGTTGAGCATTTGCACCTGCTTGTTCTTCAGGCCCGTGCGGTGGATCCAACCGGTGGTCTTGCCCAAGCCGTCGCCGACCTTGGATTTTTTGCGTTGCAGCAAGAACACCTCGCGTGCCGGGGCATGGGGTTGGGCCTTGATGCCCGCCACGCCGCCACGGGCCTCAAGGGCCGTATCGATACCCCATTCGCGCCAGAACGCTTCGCGATCCTGGCTGGTAGCCACGCCCTCATGCACGAGGAACTCGGACACGTCAAAACCAATGCCGCCAGCGCCGATCACCGCCACGCGTTTGCCCACCGGTTTGCGCTCCAGGATGACGTCTAGGTAACTCAGTACCTTGGCATGTTCCACCCCGGGAATGGCCGGCAGGCGCGGGGCGATGCCGGTGGCCAGGATAATTTCGTCATAGCCGCCGGCTACCAGTTGGGCAACGTCCACCCGGGTGTTCAGGCACAGCTCGACGTGGGTGGTCTGCAGCTTGCGCTTGAAATAGCGCAGGGTTTCGAAGAACTCTTCCTTGCCCGGCACGCGCTTGGCGACGTTGAACTGGCCGCCGATTTCGCTGGCCGAATCGAACAGGGTCACCTGGTGCCCGCGCTCGGCGGCCACGGTGGCCGCGGCCAGGCCTGCGGGGCCGGCGCCGACCACGGCGATTTTCTTCACCTGCTGCACCGCCAGGTAGTTGAGCTCGGTTTCGTGGCAGGCGCGGGGGTTGACCAGGCACGTGGTCAATTTGCCGCCGAAGGTGTGGTCCAGGCACGCCTGGTTGCAGCCGATGCAGGTGTTGATCTCGTCGCCCCGGCCGGCGGCGGCCTTGTTGACGAAGTCCGGGTCGGCGAGGAATGGGCGCGCCATGGACACCATGTCGGCGTCGCCCTCGGCCAGGATCTGCTCGGCCACTTCCGGGGTATTGATGCGGTTGGTGGTAATCAGCGGGATCGCCACTTCGCCGCGCAACTTGGCGGTGACTTTGCTGAATGCGGCACGCGGCACCTTGGTGGCAATGGTGGGGATGCGCGCTTCGTGCCAGCCGATGCCGGTATTGATGATGGTCGCGCCGGCCTGCTCGATGGCCTTGGCCAGTTGCACGATTTCTGCCCAGGTGCTGCCACCTTCCACCAGGTCAAGCATGGACAGACGGAAAATGATGATGAAGTTCGGCCCTACCGCCTCACGCACGCGGCGCACGATTTCCACCGGCAAACGCATACGGTTTTCGTAGGAACCGCCCCAGCGGTCGGTGCGATGGTTGGTGTGGGCGGCGAGGAATTGGTTAATGAAATACCCCTCCGAGCCCATGATCTCGACGCCGTCGTACTCGGCGACCTGGGCCAGCACCGAGCAGGTGACGAAGTCGCTGATCTGCTTCTCGATGCCTGCCTCGTCCAGCTCCTTGGGCTTGAACGGGTTGATCGGCGCCTGGATCGCACTGGGCGCAACTTGCTTGGGGCTATAGGCATAACGCCCGGCGTGGAGGATCTGCATGCAGATCTTGCCGCCCGCCTCATGCACGGCGCGGGTGACGATCTGGTGCTGCAAGGCCTCGGCCTCGGTGGTCAGCTTGGCGGCGCCGGAATACACCCCGCCTTCATCGTTGGGGCCAATGCCGCCGGTGACCATCAAGCCCACACCGCCACGGGCGCGCTCGGCAAAGTACGCGGCCATGCGCTCGAAGCCACCGGGTTTTTCTTCCAGGCCGGTGTGCATCGACCCCATCAGGGTGCGGTTGCGCAACGTGGTAAAACCCAGGTCCAGCGGGGCCAACAGGTGCGGGTAATGAGCGGCGGTCATTGGAAGCTCCACAACAAGCAATCACGGGAAACTGCGCAGGCTCTTGCGGCGTGCGTCAGGCATGCTCGCCAGCCTAAGAGCAGGCACCGGGCCACTCAATGACCGTAACTGACAACTTATTGATCCAAATGCGCAGCGCCCCTTGGCAATCGCGCCCGGCAGTCCTAACCTAGAGGCCCACTCGCCCACGGCCGCCGACTGCTTCTCCATGCGCAAATTGCTTTGCTTGATCTTCATCGCGGCCCTGGCCGCCGCCCTCACCACCTATGGCCTGTGGACCACCAAGCGCCCGGCGGGCCACTACCTGTCGGACCTGCGTAGCATGGTCGCAGTGAACCAGGGCACCCCAGGCGAGCGCGGCAACCTGCTGGGCATCGAACCGTTGCTGTTCGCCACCGACTACCAGAACCCGCAACGCCTGCAGCGCAAGCTCGGCGCCTACTTGCAGCAGGCCCGCGAACAGCACCTGCTCAATGAAAAAACCATCGTCGTGCTGCCCGAGCACATCGGCACCTGGCTGCTACTGGGCGGTGAGAAAGACGAGCTGTACCAAGCCGCCAACCAGGCCCAGGCGCTGAATTGGCTGGCCGCGAGCAACCCAGTGGCGTTCGCCCGCGCCTTTGTCGGCGCCCAAGGCCCCGGCAGGCTGCAAGACAGCTACCTGCGCATGAAGGCCGCGGGTGTGGCGGCGGACTATCAACAACTGTTCGGCGGCTTGGCCCGGGAATTCGGCGTAACCCTGGTGGCCGGCTCCGTGGTACTGCCCGAGCCCAGCGTGCGCAACGGCGTACTGGTCGTTGGCAGCGGCGCGCTCTACAACAGCGCGCTGGTATTCGGCCGCGACGGCCTCCCCATCGGCCAGCCCCAACGCCAGGCCCGGCCCGGCGCCGAGGCGCAGCCGTTGCAGGTCTTCCCCACCCCCGCCGGGCCCTTGGGCCTGTTGCTGGGTAACGCCAGCACCGAACTGCAGAACTACCGCCAACTCGATGCCCAAGGCGTGAAACTGGTGGCCGCGCCGGTGGCCTTCACAGGGCTGGCCCCGTGGCAAGGCGCCGGGCTGGCCCCGGCGCAACTGGCGCCCCTGCTCGGCCAACAGGGCACCGCGAGCGTCAGCGTGTTCAGCCACGGCCAGTTCTGGGAACAACGCCTGGGCGGAATCAGCGTGATCCGCCAGGGCGCCCAGGCCTTCACAGCGCCAAGCGCCCCCGTGGCGCGCCTGCTCAACCTCTGGTTGTAAGCCATGAAACCCCAGCCGATGCGCCTCGGGGACTTGTCGGTGGGCTTCGTCCAAAGCCTGGCCGACGCCGTGGCCAGCCATGGCCTGAACCCGCAACCGCTGCTCGATCAATACGGTTTGGACAGCGCCAGGCTCGGGCAAGCGGGGGCGCGGCTGTCGATCCCGCGCTACATGCGCCTGGGCCACGCCGCCATTCAATTGACCGACGATGCGGCCCTGGGCCTGCGCATGGGCCGGCTCAGTCGCCTGGAGCAACTGGGGCTGGCCGGCGTCACCGCCGCCCAGGCGCCCACCGTGCGCGAGGCGGCCCGCTGCCTGATTCGCTTTGAAGCGTTGTACGGCACCAACTACCGCGGCCAATCGAGCTTCCATGAAGATGCCCGAGGCGCGTGGCTGCGCTTTTACTCCATCAGCCCCTACAACGCCTACAACCGCTTCGTGGTGGATTCGATCATCACCAGTTGGTTGCAGCAGTTGTCCCGCGTCGCCGGGCAAACCCTGCTGGCCGAACGCATCGACATCGAATTCACTGAGCCGCCCTACCGCCAGGCCTATGCCGTGCTCGGCAATTGCCCGCTGTATTTTGCCGCCGAGCACAACCAGCTGCGCCTGGGCCAGGCCAGCCTGGCCCTGCGCAACCCGGTGCACTGCCCCAGTACCTGGCGGCACTTGCTGCAATTATGCGAACGGGAACTGGAACAACTGACCCGCACCCGCAGCCTGCGCGAACGCATCATCGCCCTGCTGGGGCCATTGCTCAGTGGCGGTCGGGAACCCGACCTGGAAGAAGTGGCAGCCCGCCTGAAACTGCCGACCTGGACCCTGCGCCGCAAACTCGCCGAAGAAGGCACGCAATTTCGCGCCATCCTCAACGACACCCGCCGCGACCTGGCCATGACCTACATCCGCGACACCGAACTGGCGTTCGGCGAAATCGCCTACCTGCTCGGCTTCGCCTCGGCCGAAGCCTTCCAACGCGCGTTCAAACGGTGGAATAGCCAAACGCCGGGGGAATTTCGCCGGGCGCAACGGATAGGAGGGGGAGCTGCAAGCGGCTAGCTGCAAGTGCCGCACCTGCTTGCCGCTTGCGGCTCAAAGCTCCGTAGCGTCCTCGCTCGGGTCGTGTTCAAACGCCTGGAATTCGAGCAGTTCTTCCTGATAGTCGTCCATTGTCCAAACCTCTGGGTTCGCTGAGTCTGGGTTTGAGCATAGGGCGAGGATGTGAAGGAAAAATGAATCGCGCCTGTAGCTCTTAAACGCAACAGGCTGTTGGCGATTTACCGGGGCCGGCCATCAGCCGCTGCTAAGTCGATCCGACCCCGCCCAAGCCCGTGGCGACCCGAGGTTACTGCCCGCTGCCCGGCAATGCCGGGATCGGTTCTGTGGGCGGCGGCAGGCTGCTGTCCTGCACAGGGGGGGTGATGCTGTCTGGCGCCGGTTGCGGGGTTGGCTCAGGGGCCGGTTCAGGGGCCGCGGCCGGGGCAATCGGCGCCGCTTCGACCGGTGGCGCCAGCGGTTGCGAGGCCGCCGGCGCGGCTTCCTGCGGTAGCGATGCAGGCTCTACCGGGGCGGGCTCCACCGGGGCCACGGGCGCAGGCTCCACGGCCGGCGCGGGCGTCGGCGGTTCAAGCGGTGCAGGCTCTGCAGTCGCGGCTTCTGGCATACCGAGGTCGGCCTGGGGTTTTTCCGGGATATGGGCAGCTTCCTTCACCTGAGCGGGTAGGAAGACTTCCACCAAAGCGAAGAAGCGCTCGTAGAACTTGGGCGAGGACACCGTCTCGCTGGCGACCTTGACCATCGAATCATCGGTGGAGCCGATCGGCATCGACACCGAACCCAACACCCCAACGCCCAGGCTGGCGGAGTTGTTGATCTTCTTCAGCGCATAACGGTCCTGCAGGGCATTGGCGAACATCGTGGCATGGTGCCCGGCGCTGCCGTCTTCGGCGCAGACCACGCTGAAGCTGATCTCCATGTGAGTGTCGCCGGTCTGTTGAAAGCTTTTGTGCCCGCTGATGAGTTTGGGGTCGCTGCTGGTGATGATGTAACCCTGGCTGAGCAGCGCACGGCGCGCGGCCTCGCAACTGGCGGTGTCGCTGACCGGGTAGTTGCGCGAAAAGGTGCCGGACTGGGCGAAGTTTTCATGTTCGTAAATGGCGGTTTTCTTCGACGAGCAACCGGCTACGCCTGCCATCACCAGCGCCAGGAGCAAGGCACGCCTGTGGAATGAATTAAACATTGAGCATCCTGAGCAAAACGGTTCGGGGCGTATTGTGCAACAGATCGATACACAGGGGCGCTTCCTTTAAGCGCGACGCCCAGCTTACGCCCCGAGGATGGCCGGAAAAAGTCGCGCACACAGATGATCGATAAATACCCGCAACGCAGGCGTGGTCCGCCAGGTCATCGGGGCGCTGCGGCACGCCGTGCTCGCGAAAAGCGCCGTGGACGCCCGGGCCCACGGCTTCCCAAGCGTTCGCTGAGTACGGCACAAAAAAAGACCCCGGCATTGCGGCCGGGGTCTTTTTTACAGCGCGAACACTCAGTCAGGCATCAGAACTTCTTGATGTCTGCTTCATTTTCCAATTGCTTGCGGTAAGCCGTGAAGTCCTGCTGACCAATCCGCGAAGCCAGGAAGCGACGAATCTGTGCCTTCTCGTCCTCGCTCGGGGCGGCCGCTTCGTTCACGCCGTCCAGGCGCACGATCACCAGGCTGCCGTCCGCCAGCGTGACGCTGCTGAAGTTCGGCTTGTCCTTGGATACAGGCTTAGGCATGCGGAACAGCGCCTGCAACACAGTAGGGTCGATCCCTTCCTGGCTGCGGGTCGCCGCTTGCACGACTTTCCAGTCCTGACCGTTCAACGGCGTCTTGCCATCACGCAGGCTGGCGATCAACTCCTCAGCCTTAGTCTTGGCCGCAGCGCTGGCGTGCTCTTTGGCCAACTGTGCGCGGATGCTCGCGGACACGGCGTCGAGCGGCAATTGCTCAGGCTTGCGGTGCTCCTTGACCCGCACGACTACGACCGTTTCCGGGTCCAGTTCGATGGCGGTACTGTTAGCACCTTCATCCAACACTTCCGGACTGAACGCCGCCTGCACCACGGTACGGCTGGCAGCCACCCCATCGCCCCCTTCGCGACCAAACGGCGCGGAGGTGTGCACGGTCAGCTTGAGCTCTTGCGCAGGCTGGGCTAGGTCAGACGCTTCAAAGGAGGAGTCTTCCAATTGCTTGGTCGCCTCGACGAAACGCTGCTCGACCTGTTGGGCTTTGAGTTCACGGGTCAGCTTGTCTTTCAGGCTGGCGAAGCTCGGCACTTCAGGCGCTTCTACACCCAGCAGTTTGATGAGATGCCAGCCAAAATCGGTGCGCACCGGGGCTGAAACCTGATCTTTGCCCAGGGCATACAGCGCCGTCTCAAACGCGGGGTCATAGACGCCTGGAGCGGCGTAACCGAGGTCACCACCGTTGGTGGCAGAACCTGGGTCCTGGGAGAACTCCTTGGCCAGGGCCTCGAAGCTTTCACCCTTGGCCAGGCGCTGCTGAACTTCTTCAAGCTTGGCCTTGGCCTGCGCTTCGTTCAGCTTGTCGTTGACCTCAATCAGAATGTGCGCGGCACGGCGTTGTTCAGCCAGGTTTGCGGTTTCTTTCTGATATTGGGCTTGCAACTGTTCGTCGCTGACAGTGACCTGGTCGAAGAACGAAGCTTTCTTCAACTCCAGGTAATCGATGACCACCTGGTCCGGCGTCATGAACTCCTTGGCGTGCTCGTCGTAGTAGGCCTTGACCTCTTCGTCGGTCAACTTGACCGCATCCGGGTCCGCCTTGACGTTCAACGAAGCGAAGTCACGGGTCTGTTTTTCCAGACGGGCAAACGCCAGTACCTGGGCGTCGGTGACGAAGGCACTGCCGGCCAAGCCAGCACGAACCTGACCGATCAGCACTTCCTGGGCCAACATCTGGCGGAATTGCAGGCGGCTATAGCCCAACTGACGAATCACCTGGTCAAAACGCTCGGCGTTGAATGCACCATCGACCTGGAACTCCGGCATGGTCAGGATCACCTGATCCAGCGCCGGCTCGGAGATGGCGAACTTCGACTTGTCTGCGCCTTGCAGCAACAGCTTGCGGTCGATCAGCCCTTTGAGCGCGCTTTCACGCAGCATCTGTTCGTCGAGCAAGGACGCATCGAAATCCTTGCCCAGTTGCTGCATCAGTTGCCGACGTTGCATGTCGACCGCCTGGCTCAGCTCGTTCTGACTGATTTCGTCACCATTGACCTTGGCGGCGTCCTGGCTGTTGGTCGTTGCCTGGAAAATGGCCTCGATACCGGTGAATGCCATCAATACAACGATGATCCCGATAATGGTTTTGGCAATCCAGCCTTGTGAATTGTCCCTGATATTCTGCAGCATGCGTCCCCCAGAAACGGTTGTACTTCAAATTAGACAACCGTGGAGCGTGGGTAGAATCCGGATAGAAGAAAGGCGCATCCGAGGATGCGCCTTCTCGTAACTGGCGGAGCAGAGGGAGCCGAATCCGCGCTCCCGGCGTCACAGCAAGTCGTTTGACTCACTGGACTGCCGCTCCGCTGCCAAGTCAGGAATGACCCCGACCCGGATAGGTAAAAAACCTGAAGGAGGCTTAGTTGACAGCTTCTTTCAGCGCTTTACCGGCTTTGAAGCCTGGCTTTTTAGCGGCTGCGATTTCCAGTGTCTTACCGGTCTGTGGGTTACGACCAATGCGAGCTGGACGATCAGTCACGGAGAAAGTACCGAAACCAACCAGTACAACAGAGTCGCCGGCCGTGAGTGCGCCAGTAACGGATTCGATCACTGCGTCCAGCACAACGCCAGCAGTAGCTTTCGAGATTTGAGCTTTTTCAGAGATTTTTTCGATCAATTCCGACTTGTTCACTCGTAAGTCCCCTTATATCTATTGAGTATGATTCTAAGTTTTTTGGTAAAAGCAAAAACGAGTGCTGAGTGGCCTACAGGCACCTAAGAGCCGCTTTATAACAAGGGCTCTAAAAAGCTGTCAAGGAAGCCCCCCAGGCTAATACGTACTAATGCGTGCTAATTCTTTCCTTAGAGTCAGACTCGCGCTTTTCATCCTTTGCAACTATCTCGGGAGCCACATCCGGCAAGGGCTCCGGCGCGTATTGCAGCGCAATTTGCAGGACTTCGTCAATCCATTTAACCGGTTTAATCTGAAGATCTTGCTTGATGTTGTCAGGAATTTCCTTCAGATCACGAACGTTCTCTTCCGGGATTATCACGGTTTTGATTCCACCGCGATGAGCCGCCAACAGTTTTTCTTTCAGACCACCAATAGCGAGCACCTGGCCACGCAAAGTGATTTCACCGGTCATGGCTACATCCGCACGTACAGGAATCCCGGTCAGCGCCGACACCAAGGCCGTGCACATACCCACACCGGCGCTCGGCCCATCCTTGGGGGTGGCCCCTTCCGGCATGTGGATGTGAGTATCACGCTTCTCGTGGAAGTCCAGGGGAATACCCAGACTTTTCGCACGACTGCGTACGACCGTCAGGGCTGCGGTGATCGACTCGACCATCACATCGCCCAGCGAACCGGTCTTGATGAGCTGACCTTTACCAGGCACTACGGCCGCTTCGATAGTCAACAGTTCGCCGCCCACCTGAGTCCAGGCAAGGCCTGTCACCTGGCCGATCTGGTCCTGCTGCTCAGCAAGGCCATAACGGAATTTGCGCACACCGAGGAAATGCTCAAGCAAGTCAGCAGTGACTTTCACCGAGAATCGCTTTTCCAACGCATGTTCCTTGACCGCCTTACGACATACCTTGGCAATCTGGCGCTCCAACCCACGCACACCGGCCTCGCGTGTGTAGTAGCGGATAATGTCGCGAATCGCCTCCGCGTCAAATTCCAGCTCGCCCTTTTTCAAGCCATTGGCCTGAATCTGCTTGGGTGAGAGGTATTTGACTGCGATGTTGATCTTCTCATCCTCCGTGTAACCCGGCAGACGGATGACTTCCATCCGGTCAAGCAAGGCTGCCGGAATGTTCATGGAGTTCGCCGTGCACAGGAACATCACATCGGAGAGGTCGTAATCGACTTCAAGGTAGTGGTCGTTGAAATTGTGGTTCTGCTCAGGATCAAGCACCTCGAGCAATGCCGAGGCCGGATCGCCACGCATGTCGTTGCCCATCTTGTCGATTTCGTCGAGCAAGAACAGCGGGTTGCGCACCGCCACTTTCGTCATTTTTTGAATCAATCTTCCCGGCATCGAACCGATGTATGTCCGTCGATGACCACGAATTTCTGCCTCGTCTCGCACACCGCCAAGGGCCATGCGTACGAATTTACGGTTTGTTGCGTGGGCAATCGACTCAGCCAAAGAGGTTTTACCTACACCAGGAGGGCCGACCAAGCACAGCACAGGGCCGCGGATCTTCTTCACTCGTTTTTGTACGGCGAGGTACTCAAGAATCCGTTCCTTGACCTCTTCAAGGCCATAGTGGTCAGCGTCGAGAATGTCTTCGGCACGTGCCAAGTCCAGGCGCACCTTGCTCTGGGCCTTCCAAGGAACTTGAACCAACCAGTCGATATAGGTACGTACGACTGTTGCCTCAGCCGACATCGGCGACATTTGTTTGAGCTTGTTCAGCTCAGCCATGGCCTTGGTCATTGCATCTTTCGGCAACCCGGCAGCATCGATACGCTTTTTCAGCTCTTCAATTTCATTGTGACCTTCGTCACCGTCACCCAATTCTTTCTGAATGGCCTTCATTTGCTCATTCAGGTAGTACTCGCGCTGACTGCGCTCCATCTGCTTCTTCACGCGCCCACGAATGCGCTTTTCAACCTGTAGCAGATCAATTTCGGCGTCCAACAACGCCAACACATGCTCGACCCGAGCAGACAGGTCGATAATCTCGAGTATTTCCTGCTTCTGTTCGATCTTGAGCGCCATATGCGCCGCCATGGTATCCACCAGGCGACCGGGCTCATCGATGCTGTTGAGCGAAGACAGTACCTCGGCAGGCACTTTCTTACCCAACTGTACGTACTGCTCAAATTGCGACAGCAGGCTGCGCACGAAGACTTCCGACTCACGCTCGGGAGCGTCCGCCTCTTCAATCAGCGCGACTTGAGCACGGCAATGCCCATCAACTTCACTGAAGCGCTCCACGGTGCCACGCTGCTCTCCTTCCACCAACACCTTCACGGTGCCATCGGGCAGTTTGAGCAACTGCAGGACCGTTGCAACGGTGCCTACACGATAGAGAGCGTCTTCATCAGGATCATCATCAGCGGGATTTCGCTGGGCGAGCAGGAGAATCTGCTTGTCGCCCGTCATCGCGGCCTCGAGGGCTTCGATAGATTTCTCACGCCCCACGAACAGCGGGATAACCATGTGCGGATAGACCACAACATCACGCAATGGCAGGAGAGGCAATTCGATGGTTGTCTTCATGATTTCGCCTCTACGGCGGCCATAAGGCCGTAAACAGATGGATGTAAGCTTGAAGCCAAGATGGGGGCAGCCCTGAAAAAAAACAAGCTCCAAGGCGTCACTTAAAGACAGTAAAAGCAAAGGGGCCCGAAGGCCCCTTCTTTATTCCAGCAGGGTGACGCTTAGGCGTCTGGCGCTGCCTTGGCGGTCGGCTCACTGTTTTCGTAGATATACAGTGGCTTGGACTTGCCTTCTATGACGCTTTCGTCGATCACTACTTTGCTCACCTCAGACTGCGAGGGGATTTCATACATAGTGTCGAGCAGTACACCTTCAAGGATGGAGCGCAGGCCGCGAGCACCAGTCTTACGCTCAAGGGCGCGTTTGGCGACCGACTTGAGGGCATCGGCACGGAACTCAAGATCAACGCCTTCCATCTCAAACAGCTTGGCATACTGCTTGGTCAAGGCATTCTTGGGCTCGGTGAGGATCTGCATCAACGCAGCCTCGTCCAGTTCGTCCAGGGTTGCCAGAACCGGCAACCGACCTACGAACTCTGGAATCAAGCCGAACTTGACCAAATCGTCAGGCTCAACTTCACGCAGGGATTCGCCGACTTTTTTGCCCTCTTCCTTGCTGCGAACCTCTGCGCCGAAGCCGATGCCGCCGCGAGTGGAACGGTTCTGAATAACCTTTTCCAGCCCCGAGAATGCACCGCCACAGATAAACAGGATGTTGCGCGTGTCGACCTGCAGAAATTCCTGTTGAGGATGCTTACGACCACCTTGAGGCGGAACGGAGGCGACAGTACCTTCGATCAGTTTCAACAGTGCCTGCTGCACGCCTTCACCGGAAACATCCCGGGTGATGGACGGATTGTCAGATTTGCGGGAAATCTTGTCGATTTCATCGATATAGACAATACCCATCTGGGCTTTCTCTACGTCGTAATCACACTTCTGCAGCAGCTTCTGAATGATGTTTTCGACATCCTCCCCCACGTAACCGGCTTCGGTGAGCGTGGTTGCGTCAGCGATGGTGAACGGCACATTCAGCAGGCGGGCCAATGTTTCGGCCAGCAGGGTCTTGCCTGAACCTGTCGGGCCGATCAGCAAGATATTGCTTTTGCCGAGTTCGACGTCGTCATTTTTCTTGTCACGCTGGTTCAAACGCTTGTAGTGGTTGTACACCGCTACGGCCAGAACCTTTTTTGCACGCTCTTGACCAATCACATACTGGTCAAGGATGCCGCTAATTTCTTTAGGCGAAGGCAATTTATGCGCGCTGCTTTCGGCCTGTGCTTCCTGCACCTCCTCACGGATGATGTCGTTGCACAGGTCGACGCACTCGTCGCAGATAAAGACCGAGGGGCCGGCAATCAATTTGCGCACTTCATGCTGGCTTTTGCCACAGAAGGAGCAATAAAGCAGTTTGCCGTTGTCCTCGCCGTTGCGGGTGTCAGTCATTCGATCGATCCAAATCCGATAGGCTTGCAACACAAGATGAAGGCTATTGCGGGCTTTTTCAAGTCCGCAGGTGGTCAGTTAAACCAACCACCCGCATCCAGGCTACTTAGGCGGGCATATTGCGCTTTGCATGCACCGAGTCGATCAGGCCATATTCAGCCGCTCGCTCTGCACTCATGAAGTTGTCACGCTCGGTGTCGCGCTCGATGGTTTCGAGGCTTTGACCGGTGTGATGAGCCAGCAAAGTATTGAGACGGTGACGAATGGACAGGATTTCCTTGGCATGGATGTCGATGTCCGACGCCTGCCCCTGGAAACCACCCAGCGGCTGGTGAATCATCATCCGCGAGTTAGGCAGGCAGTGGCGTTTGCCCGCTGCGCCACCGGCGAGCAGGAATGCACCCATGCTACAGGCCTGGCCAATACACATGGTGGAAACGTCAGGCTTGATGAACTGCATGGTGTCGTAGATCGACATCCCTGCCGTTACGGAACCACCTGGCGAGTTGATGTAGAGATGGATGTCCTTGTCCGGGTTTTCCGCTTCAAGGAACAGCAGTTGCGCCACAACCAGATTGGCCATGTAGTCTTCTACGGGGCCAATCAGGAAGATCACGCGCTCCTTGAGGAGGCGCGAATAGATGTCATAGGCGCGTTCGCCACGGGCGGACTGCTCGACTACCATCGGGACCAGGCCGCCTGCGGCCTGGATGTCAGAACTCTGCTGATAATAAGAATTGCGGGACATGTCCTGCAGTCACTCCCAAATAGTCATGTCTTGAATACACATAAGCCAGCGCGAGGCTGGCTTATGTGTGTATTTTCAAACGAATCAGATATCAGTCGGCTTGTGCTGCTTCTGCCGGCTTGACCGCTTCTTCGTAAGAGACCGATTTGTCGGTCACGCTAGCCTTCTGCAGAACAGTATCCACAACTTGTTCTTCCAGCACAACCGAACGGACTTCGTTCATTTGCTGATCGTTCTTGTAGTACCAAGACACGACTTGCTCTGGTTCCTGATAAGCAGAAGCCATTTCCTGGATCAGCTCGCGAACGCGATCTTCGTCCGGTTTGAGGTCGAATTGCTTGACCACTTCAGCCACGATCAGGCCCAGCACGACGCGGCGCTTGGCTTGCTCTTCAAACAGCTCAGCCGGCAATTGGTCGGGCTTGATGTTGCCACCGAACTGCTGAACGGCCTGTACGCGCAGGCGATTGACTTCGTTGTCGAGCAATGCCTTCGGCACTTCGATCGGGTTGGTGGCCAGCAGACCATCCATTACCTGATTCTTGACCTTGGACTTGATCGCCTGACGCAATTCACGCTCCATATTCTTACGAACTTCGGTGCGGAAACCGTCGATACCTGCTTCCTTGATACCGAACTGGGCGAAGAATTCCTCGGTCAACTCAGGTAATTTCGGCTCAGACACGGTGTTCACGGTAACGGTGAACTCAGCAGTTTTACCAGCCAGGTCAAGGTTCTGATAGTCGGCCGGGAAAGTGAGGCTCAATACACGCTCTTCACCGGCCTTGGCGCCAACCAAACCATCTTCAAAGCCAGGGATCATGCGACCGGAACCCAATACCAGTTGAGTGCCCTTAGCGGAACCGCCAGCGAACACTTCGCCGTCAACCTTACCGACGAAATCGATGTTCAATTGATCTTCGTTCTGCGCAGCACGATCAGCCAGCTCAAAGCGCACATTTTGCTTGCGCAGGATTTCCAGCATCTTGTCCAAGTCCGCATCGGTCACGTCAGCACTCAGGCGCTCAACAGCAATCGAATCGAAACCGGCAACAGTGAACTCTGGGAACACTTCAAAAGTAGCAACGTATTCCAGATCCTTGCCCTTCTCCAGAACCTTTGGCTCTACGGAAGGCGCGCCAGCCGGGTTCAGCTTTTGCTCAACCACGGCTTCATAAAAGGAGGCTTGGATCACGTCACCGACCGCTTCCTGGCGAGCATCAGCTTCATAACGCTGACGAATCACGCTCATTGGCACCTTGCCAGGGCGGAAACCTGCAATCTTGGCCTTTTGGGCGGTCTGCTGCAGACGCTTGTTGACCTGGGTCTCAATGCGCTCAGCTGGCACGGTGATGCTCATGCGGCGCTCAAGAGCAGAAGTATTTTCAACAGAAACTTGCATGGATATTCCTCGTTGCACAGACGTTAGCCGGCCGTTTCCGACCCCAGAATCAAGGGCATGCATTCTAGAGGGTCGAACTCAAGAAGTCACCCTACTGAAAAAGGGTAAAAAACAGCAGACCATTTATGGATAGACATAAGCCAGTAGGCCTATCCCGAGAGCAAATACAGCAAATCGCGCCAAATCCCTGAACCAACCCTTCTATATATAGAAGAACACACGCCAGAACCCGACTATCGACCCAACAAGGAGACCGACGAACACCCGTGCAGCATCAAGAAACACAATGATGAACGCCAAGAACCCTTTTTCACCAAAACACGCATTCCAGAACTACCATGCCCTGAAACGAAAACGGCGCAGCCCTTTTCAGGTGCTGCGCCGCTTTTTGTTAGCCAATAGCTACTTGTTTGGTGCGGATGAAGAGACTCGAACTCTTACACCTTGCGGCGCTGGAACCTAAATCCAGTGTGTCTACCAATTCCACCACATCCGCGTATCAAGCTCTTAAAGCAAAGACGCCAGACTATTTAGCCTGGCGCCTTTCTAAATATGGGGTGGACGAAGGGGATCGAACCCTCGACAACGGGAGTCACAATCCCGTGCTCTACCAACTGAGCTACGCCCACCATATTGCCATGTTGCGCTACTTGTGCCAAAGCTGCCTAATGGCGCACCCGGCAGGACTCGAACCTGCGACCATCCGCTTAGAAGGCGGATGCTCTATCCAGCTGAGCTACGGGCGCCTTGTTAATCTGTATTCTTTGACGATTACAAACTAAGTGCTTTCAGCCTTACCAAATCAAACTTCGATTCAGCTCGACCTTCTCAACCAGTGCTAGGCTGTGCCCGACAAGTGCGACGAATGTTATAGGTGAGCCTAAAGATCGTCAACTCTTTTTTAAAAAAAATTCATTTAATTAAAGGGGTTAGGGGAATTTGCAGACCAAGCGCCTTTGCCCTCACGTCCTGGCATGCGAGAATGCGGCCTCTTTTCTTCTCCCTCTCGATGGTTAATCACGCGCAATGACTGCACAACTAATCGACGGCAAATCAATCGCCGCCAGCCTGCGCCAGCAGATCGCCAAACGTGTCGCCGAGCGTAGCCAGCAAGGCCTGCGCACGCCTGGCCTCGCGGTGATTCTGGTCGGCAGCGATCCTGCCTCTCAGGTTTATGTCTCGCACAAGCGTAAAGACTGTGAAGAGGTTGGCTTCCTCTCCCAGGCCTATGACCTGCCCAGCGATACCACCCAGCAGGCCCTGACTGACCTAATCGACCGTCTTAATGACGACCCGAACATCGACGGGGTGCTACTGCAACTGCCCCTGCCCGAGCATCTGGACGCGTCCAAGCTGTTAGAACGCATTCGCCCGGACAAAGACGTCGACGGCTTCCACCCTTACAACGTAGGGCGCCTTGCCCAGCGCATTCCCTTGCTGCGCCCGTGCACTCCCAAGGGCATCATGGCCCTTTTGGAAAGCACAGGCGCAGACCTGTATGGCATGAACGCCGTTGTCGTGGGGGCTTCCAACATCGTTGGCCGGCCAATGGCGATGGAGCTGCTGCTCGCCGGCTGCACCGTCACCGTCACCCACCGCTTCACCAAGGACCTCGCCGGCCACGTTGGCCGCGCTGATCTCGTTGTCGTGGCTGCCGGTAAACCCGGCCTGGTGAAAGGTGAGTGGATCAAGGAAGGCGCGATCGTGATCGACGTTGGTATCAATCGCCAGGAAGACGGCAAGTTGGTAGGCGATGTGGTCTACGAGACCGCCCTGCCCCGTGCCGGCTGGATCACACCCGTCCCTGGCGGCGTCGGCCCGATGACCCGTGCCTGCCTGCTTGAAAACACCCTTTACGCGGCGGAAACCCTGCACGGCTGATCGCCGGCCAGCAGCCCGCCCCTCAAAAAACCGGCGCTTGTCATGAGCGCCGGTTTTTTTGTGGGTGCCCGAAGCCAAAATTTGCGCACTGGTCATCTTGTCAAATGAAGCAAACGCCATATACTGTATATTTAAACAGTAAAGCGAGACTTACCCATGGCCAAGAAAGCCGCAACCCCCAAGCCACCTACGTCTTATGAGCTGCTTGCCACTCGAATTCAGAAAATCATCAATTCCACCGGCGCGCAAACCTCCAAGCGTGCCGTGATCCACAAATCCCCTGACGAGTCCTCTGACGATTGGACACAACTGCTGGAAGACATTGACGAAGCCGACAATGTCACCCTGGTGCACCGTGAGGATGGCGGCGTGCAGGTTTCCTGGGTTGTCCCGAAAGAGGACTGAACTACCCGCACAGCCCGCAAAGTGCGGGCTTTCTCGAAAAAGAGGGCGACAGAACCGGTACCGACCTAACAGACACCCGCGTATTACCCAAGCTTTACGGGCGCCTTTCGCTTTTCTCGCACATACTCATAAAATGTAACGCTTTAATGAGAAAAGCCCGTTGCATAACGGCGTACCCATTTTTGAGTGAGCGCACCTGCGTGAAAATTCGTATTTCGATCCTCAGCTTATTGTTTGCATTTACAGGCGCTGCCATTACCTCGAGCGTCGTCGCTCGTGAAACCATAGAAGCCCCCCGCGACACCTCCCAACTCCATATCGCTTCCGGCAGCGCCATGCTGCTGGATTTACAGACCAACAAAATCATCTACTCAAGCAACCCCGACGTCGTGGTGCCCATCGCTTCAGTCACCAAGTTGATGACCGGGCTGGTCGTGCTGGAAGCCAAACAATCCATGGATGAGTACATTTCGGTCTCCATCAGCAACACCCCGGAAATGAAAGGTGTGTTTTCCCGGGTCAAGCTCAACAGCGAGTTGAGCCGCCGGGACATGCTGCTGATAACCCTGATGTCCTCGGAAAACCGTGCCGCCGCCAGCCTCGCCCACCATTATCCCGGCGGTTACGCCGCGTTCATTGCCGCGATGAACGCCAAGGCCAAGGCCCTGGGTATGAACAGCACCCACTATGTCGAGCCTACCGGGCTGTCTACTCAGAACGTGTCCACTGCCCGCGACCTGAGCAAGTTGCTGCTGGCCGCCCGCAAGTACCCACTGCTGAGTGAGCTGAGCACCACCAAGGAGAAAACCGTGACCTTCCGCAAGCCCAACTACACCCTGGGCTTTCGTAACACAGACCATTTGGTGAACCGAGAGAACTGGGACATCAAACTGACCAAGACCGGTTTCACCAACCAGGCCGGCCATTGCCTAGTGCTGGTGACCACCATGGGCCAGCGCCCAGTGGCGCTGGTGATACTGGACGCCTTTGGCAAATACACCCACTTCGCCGATGCCAGCCGCATCCGCAAGTGGGTTGAGACCGGGAAAAGCGGTGACGTGCCGGATGTCGCGCTGCGCTATAAAGCGGACAAGAACCTCAAGGCCCGTCAAACCGGCCTGGTGGAAGCTGCCAAGTAAGGCGAGCTGCAGATGAAAAAAAACGGCACTCGATGTGCCGTTTTTTGCTTGCTTCAGTGGGCGCCCAGGGCCTTGACCGCTCTGGCCGCCGCTTGCTCCTGCCCAGCCTGGGCCAAGTCAGCCGCGGCTTTGAGCCACCGCTGTGAATCGACCTTGGCCGGGATCTGCGTCGGCCCCTGGACCAAAATCGCCCAATGCCCGGCACTGTCCCAGGCAGACTCAAAGCTGCCAAACCCCATCACCAGGCGTCGGTTCATCCCCGAGCGCAGCAGTATCGTTTGTTTGTGCCGGTTGTAGCCGGCGACTATGGCGTAACGCGGCTCTGCCCAGAACGCCGCCCCTTCAGTTATGCGCACCATCACCGGATAGCCAGCGGCCACCTGAGTCAGAACCTGCGCCAGGGCGTTGTCCAGGGGATAGACCACCATGCCGAAATCCCGGGCCGCGACCTGGAGGTTTTGCTCCAGGTGCGCCTCGGCGCCCGGCAAGTGCAGGGACTTGAGCAGCAACCCCGGTGTAATCACGATGCCCTGCTGGGAAATCATGCTGGCCAGCACCTGTGGCCCACCCTGATAGGCATCGCCCCGGAAGAACGGCAGCCCCGTCAGCTCAACGCGCTCCGGCAACCCCTGCAAGCCGGGCCTTGGACTGCCCGCACAGCCCATCAGGCCCAGGACACAAGCACCCGCGAGCAGCACAAATTTAAATCGAGAAAATACAGGCAACATCATCACTCTCTTGAACACACCAGGCAGACAGGCACCCGGCTCGGCCCCCGATCATAGGGCCCCTATAGCCTTAAGCGCCAGTTGCCCAGCCTCGATAGAGCAAACAAGTTGAGCGCACACGACCATTGGTCAATAGCCTGAAACACTGCACAGACTAGACTGTCCCCTGTAAAGAGCGTAGGCCCCGCGACGGGGCAAAGGAGGCACTCATGGGCCTGGCAACCACTATCACACTGCTGATTTTCAGCTGGCTGGCCGTCGCCACCGCGATGTTATGGGGCGTGCTGCGCATCGCCCGCCGGCACCATCACCCGCACACGGAACCTCGCCCCACACCCCTGAAGAAACCCCCTGCACGCCCGGCAAACGCCCACTGAAAAACCCTGCAAAATCCCCATAAAAAAACGGCCGCCACGCGATTAGCGCAGGCGGCCGTTTTTCGTGGTTCGCGTCAGGCCTGTTCGGCGCTACGCTTTTGCCGCGCCCGGCGCGACAGCATATTCAAGCACTCGATCACGGCCGAGAACGCCATGGCGGCGTAGACGTAGCCTTTGGGCACATGGGCGCCGAAGCCTTCGGCAATCAGCGTCATGCCGATCATTATCAAGAAGCCCAGCGCCAGCATCACCACCGTCGGGTTGTCATTGATGAACTTGGCCAAAGGCTCGGCCGCCAGCAGCATCACCAGCACCGAGACCACCACCGCGATAATCATGATCGGCAAGTGCTCGGTCATGCCCACCGCCGTAATGATGCTGTCGATGGAAAACACCAGGTCGAGCATCAGGATCTGGCCAATGGCCGCAGCAAAACCGATGGTCACCTTGGAACTGACGCTCGCTTCGGTCTGCTCGTAAGGGTCCATGCTGTGGTGGATTTCGGTGGTGGCTTTCCATAGCAGGAACAGGCCGCCGGCGATCAGGATCATGTCCTTCCAGGAGAACGCATGGCCGAATACGTCGATCACCGGCTCCGTCAACTGCACGATAAAGGCGATGGTACTCAACAGGCCCAGGCGCAGGATCAGCGCCATGCTGATACCGATGCGTCGCGCCTTGGCGCGATGCTGCTCGGGCAGTTTGTTGGTCAGGATCGAGATAAAGATCAGGTTATCGATGCCAAGCACGATTTCCATGACGACCAGGGTGGCCAAGGCCACCCACGCGGTGGGGCTTGCAGCGAGCTGTAACAGATAGTCCATGGGTCAGTCCTGACTCGGTGTACGCGGATTAGATTTCTTGCGAGGTGCTGGATTGCTTTTCATCGTCTTCGGCAGGCGTCTGGCGCTTGCTGATGATTCCGCCGGTGGCGTCGCTCAGGGCTTGCTCTGCGGCTTTTTGTGTATCGTCGATCGCCTGCTTGGCGGTTTCGGCGGCTTTGCCCATCAACTGCTGGGCGCTTTTTTCGGCCTGGTCGCAGCCGGCCAACGCCAACAAGGATGCTGCCAGCAGCGCCGCAGCGCCAAGTTTTTTGATGTTCATGGTGGGGTGTCCTCAGTGGCCTGAACCGGGCCCAGTGATGGCCCGTCAATAGCGCGGCATTCTAAGGAGGCAAATACTTCAGTAAAATTCGTATTTTCAGCAGCTATACTTCGGTTTTTACGAATATTGGCGCCCTTATGCTCAACTACCGGCAACTGCATTACTTCTGGGTCGTGGCCAAAACCGGCAGCATCGTGCGCGCGTGCGAGCAACTGAACCTCACGCCCCAGACCATCAGCGGGCAAATCAGCCTGCTGGAGCAAACCTATGGCCTTGAGCTATTTCGCCGCGTCGGCCGGCAACTGGAGCTGACCGAAGCCGGCCGCCAGGCCCTGCCCTACGCCGAGCAGATGTTCCAGACCGGCAACGAACTCGAAGCCATGCTGCGCGCCCAACCCAACCAGCAGCAAGTACAGTTTCGCGTCGGCGTGGCGGATGTGGTGCCCAAATCCATTGTCTATCGCCTGATCGCCCCGACCATGGAACTGAGCGAGCCGATCCACATCACCTGCCGCGAAGACAAACTCGAACGCCTGCTGGCCGACCTGGCGATCCAGCGCCTGGACTTGGTGATCTCCGACAGCCCCATGCCTTCGCACCTGGACATCAAGGGCTACAGCCAGAAACTGGGGGAATGCGGTATCAGTTTTTTCGCCACCCCCGCCCTGGCCCAGCGCTATGGCCAGGACTTCCCACGCAGCCTGCATGGCGCGCCGCTGTTGATTCCCGGGCAGGAAACCGTGGTGCGCAGCCGTTTGTTGCGCTGGTTCGCCGAGCAACAGATCCAGCCACGCATCGTTGGTGAATTCGACGACAGCGCCTTGATGCAGGCGTTCGGGCAATCGGGCAGTGGCATTTTCATCAGCCCCAGCGTGATTGCCGACGAGGTGACACGCCAGTACGGCGTCGAGTTGATCGGCCAGACCGATGCGGTAAGCGAGTCGTTCTATGCCATTTCCGTGGAGCGCAAGGTCAAGCACCCTGGCATCGTGGCCATTACCGAAGGCGCCCGCCGCGAGTTGTTTACCGCGCTTTAGGCACAGGCCTGGGCCGGTTTGAGGCGCATCAAGCCCAACGCCAGCAGGATCGACAGCAGGATAAACCCGGCGGCGGCAAAGCCCAGGCTGCCCAGCCCGAGGGTATCGATTACCCGCCCCCCCACCATCGCCCCCAGGCCAATGCCCAGGTTCGCCCCGGCAATGTTTAGCGAAGCGGCGAAGGCCGGTGCGTGGGGCGCGGCCTTCATCAAGCGCACATGGCTAACCAGAAACAGCGCAGCCTGGGTCACACCCCAGATGCCCATCGCGGCCGCCAGGCCCAGGGTGGAGTGAATACTCGGCACCAAGGCCACCATGCCGCCGATCATAAAGAAGCAGAACACCATCGAAGCGATCAACGGGTGACGATCGACCATCCGCCCGCCCAGGGAGTTGCCGATCAACCCCACCGCGCCAAAGCCCATCAGGCACCAGCCCACCAGGGTGCCATCGAAACCGGCCAGGCGTTCGAGGATGTCGGCCAGGTAGGTGTAGGCGGTGAACATGCCGCTGAACACCAGGATCGACAGCAGCACATGCCCCTGCATCAAGGGCTCGCGCAGGATCTTGAATTGGTCGCGCAAACTCACCTGCTGTTTATGCAGGTCGGTTCGGGGCAGGTAGACCAACAGCAGCAACGCCTTGGCGAACGCGATCACCGCCAGGAGGGCGAAGGCACTGCGCCAGCCAAACGCGTCGCTAATCAGCGTGCCCACCGGGATGCCAAACACCGTGGCGCAGACGATGCCGAAGCCGATTTTCGCAATCGCCCGCCCGGCGTAGGCCGGCCCGACGATGCCCACCGCCGTTTCACTGGCCAGCGCCCAAAACACCGGCAACCCCAGCGCCGGCACCAGCCGCGCCAACGCCATCACCCCGATATTAGGCGCCAGCGCCGCCAGGGTATTGGCCAGGCCAAACATCACCAACACCGAGACGAACAGGCGCTTGCGCTCGAACCGCGCGCAATACGCGGTGAGAAACGGCCCGAACGCGGCCACGGTAAAGGCGAACAGGGTTACCAGCAAACCGGCCTGGGGCACGCTGACGTCCAGGTCCCGGGCGATGGCGGGCAACAGGCCGACGATGATGAATTCCGTGGTTAGCACTGTGAACCCGGCGGCAGACAACAGAAGGATGGGCAACAGCATGCAAAAACTCCGCAAACGGCAACGCCAGCGCTAGCCCGAAGGCCCACTGACTGAAGATGGAAAAAGATGGCGCAGCTTAACAGAGACTTTCGGATACATTCCCCCTAAAACATTCCGGCGACGGATCGTCACAGGTCTGAAGGACTTGGCTGACGCTGTGATAAAGTCCGCCCCCTGCCAACGCCACACCCCCCCGTGGATGGCGCCGCCGCTGGCACGCCCCACGTGAATCACAGCACCCCTAACAATCAGAGATAGCGCCATGACTGCTGCCCCTTCCCTGTTGCACAAGCTCAAGAATATGAGCCTGGTCACCCAGATTCTCATCGGCCTGCTGGCCGGTATCGCCCTGGCCCTGGTGCTGCCCGACGCGGCACGGTCCACGGCCTTCATCGGCAAGGTCTTTGTCTCGGCGCTCAAGGCAGTGGCCCCGATCCTGGTGTTCATCCTGGTGATGGCCTCCATCGCCAACCACCGCCACGGCCAGGAAACCCACATCCGCCCGATTCTGTTCCTGTACCTGCTGGGCACCTTCGCCGCCGCGGTGGTCGCGGTGATCGCCAGCATGCTGTTCCCCTCCACCCTGGTGCTGGTGACCCACGACGTGGCCGTCGCCGCACCCGCAGGCATCAGCGAAGTGCTGCAAAGCCTGCTGCTCAGCGCCGTGGACAACCCCATCAGCGCCCTGATGAACGCCAATTTCATCGGCGTGCTGACCTGGGCCATCGGCATGGGCATCGCCATCCGCCACGCCGGGCAAACCACCCGCACGGTGCTGGATGACCTGTCCAACGGCGTGACCCTGATCGTGCGCGTCGTCATCCGCTTTGCGCCTCTGGGGATCTTCGGCCTGGTGGCCTCCACCCTCGCCACCTCCGGTTTCGGCGCCCTGCTCGGTTACCTGCAACTGCTGGCTGTGCTGCTGGGCTCCATGCTGTTCGTGGCGCTGGTGATGAACCCGGCCATCGTCTACTGGAAACTGCGCCGCAACCCTTACCCGCTGGTGTTCACCTGCCTGCGCGAAAGCGGTATCACCGCGTTCTTCACCCGCAGCTCCGCGGCCAACATCCCGGTCAACCTGGAGCTGAGCAAGCGCCTGGGCCTGCATGAAGACACCTACTCGGTCTCCATCCCCCTGGGCGCCACCATCAATATGGCCGGCGCGGCGATCACCATCACCGTGCTGACCCTGGCCGCCGTGCACACCCTGGGCATTACCGTGGACATCCCCACCGCCATCCTCCTCAGTGTGGTCGCGGCGATCTGCGCCTGTGGCGCCTCGGGCGTGGCCGGCGGCTCGCTGCTGCTGATTCCGCTGGCGTGCAGCCTGTTCGGCATCCCCAGCGAAGTCGCCATGCAGGTGGTGGCTGTCGGCTTCATCATCGGCGTGTTGCAGGATTCGGCCGAAACAGCGCTGAACTCCTCCACCGACGTGCTCTTTACCGCCGCCGCGTGCATGGCCCAGGAAGAACAGGCGCAACGCGCCGCCTGACCTTCGCGGCACAAAAAAGCCCGCCCCGGCGCGAACCGGGGCGGGCTTTTGTGCATCTGGGGGGTTAGAACGCGCCCATGTAGTCGCGCTTGCCCACTTCCACACCGTTGTGGCGCAGGATCGCGTACGCGGTGGTGACGTGGAAGAAGAACTGCGGCAAGCCGTAGGTCAGCAGGTAGGCCTGGCCGCTAAAGCGCTTCTCTTTTGGCGTGCCCTGGCGGGTGATGATCTCGATGCCTTCCTTGCCGTCGATCTGGGCCGGGGCGATGCCGTCGAGGAACGCCAGGACCTTGGCGATCAGTGCTTGCAGCTCGGCGAAGGTGGTTTCGCTGTCGTCGTACTTAGGCAGTTCGACCTGGGCCAGGCGGCCGCTGACGCCTTTGGCGAAGTCCACGGCGATCTGCACTTGGCGCACCAGCGGGAACATGTCCGGGTACAGGCGCGATTGCAGGAAAACGGCCGGGTCGATGTTCTTGGCGCTCGCGTGGGCTTCGGCCTTGGTGAGGACGTTGCTCAGGGCGTTGAGCATTTGCTTGAACACAGGAACGGAGGCGGCGTGCAGGGAAATAGTCATGTCAATCTCGCAAGGGGTGAACGTGGCGCGATTATAGCCATGCCCGGGCCACGGTGCGGCTTGTCTTTTACCGCGCAAGGATTAGGCTAGGCCGCTTGAACAGCATAGGGAACGCGCGATGAGCACCGAAGACACCACCCCCGCACCGCAGCGCTTGGACGCCACGCAAATCCGGATTCTGGGCGCCCTGATCGAAAAGCAGGCCACCAGCCCGGAAACCTACCCCCTGACCCTCAATGCCCTCGTCCTGGCCTGCAACCAGAAGACCAGCCGCGAGCCAGTGATGAACCTCAGCCAAGGCCAGGTCGGCCAAAGCCTGCGGGTGCTCGAAGGGCTGGGCTTCACGCGCCTGGTGATGGGCAGCCGCGCCGACCGCTGGGAGCATCGCGTGGACAAAGCCCTGGAGCTGGTGCCGGCCCAGGTAATCCTCTGCGGCCTGCTGTTTTTGCGCGGCCCGCAGACCGTCAACGAACTGCTGACCCGCAGCGGGCGCATGCACGACTTCGAGGACAGCGAACAAGTGGTGCACCAACTCGAACGCCTGATCTCCCGGGGCCTGGCCCTGCTGATCCCGCGCCAGAGCGGCCAGCGCGAAGACCGCTATATGCACGCCCTGGGCGACCCAGCCGACATCGACACCCTGCTCGCCGCCCGCCAGCAAGCGGCCGAACGCAGCCCAGCCAGCGGCGTGTCGGTGGAACGCATCGAAGAACTCGAAGCCCGGATCGCCGCGCTGGAAGAGCGCCTCTCGCGCCTGGAGTGAGGCCCCCCTTAGAGAAACGGGCTTGTGTGAGCCCACGTGTGCGGGAGCAACTGTCTCACCCCTGCCATTCGTCACCGCCACTGCGTGCCGTCATCGCGAGCAAGCTCGCTCCCACACAGGAAAAATGAACATCCCACCCACACCACCGTTCAGCTGTGGGAGCGGACCTGCCCGCGATACAGCATTCCTGGCGCTAGAGCGGTAATGGCTGTACTGACCCCATCGCGGCGCGCCCGCACCAGCACACCCGTTGCCACAGAACCGTTCAACCCCGTGCAAACCTCACCGCCGCGTCAAACTGCGCCGGCGTGGGGCGCACGCCGGTGTACAGCACAAACTGCTCCAGTGCCTGCAGCGCAATCACCTCCAGCCCAGTAATCACCTGCTTGCCCTCGGCACGGGCGCGCAGGATCAGTGGGGTTTCTGCGGGGATCGCCACCACATCAAAGACGATCTGCGCCGCCGCAATCGCCTCGCCACTGAACGCCAGGTCGTCGGCCTGGGCGCCGCCGCTCATGCCGATGGGCGTGACGTTAATCAGCAACTGCGCCGGCAGGTCATCCGGTTGCGCCTGCCAGGTGTAACCCAGCGCCTCGGCCAGGGCCCGGCCGGCGCGTTCGTTGCGGGCCAGGATCGCGCCGTTGCGGTAGCCACCATCACGCAAGGCACTGGCCACGGCCTTGGCCATGCCACCGCTGCCGCGCAGCACAAAGCGGTATTCCTTGGGCACACGGTGGCTGTCGAGCAGTTGGGCAATAGCCAGGTAATCGGTGTTGTAGGCCTTAAGGTGGCCCGCGGTGTTGACGATGGTATTGATCGAAGCGATGGCCGCCGCCGAGGCGTCCAACTCATCCACCAGGGCGATGGCCGCTTCCTTGAACGGCATCGACACGCCGCAACCGCGAACACCCAGGGCGCGGATGCCGGCCACCGCGCCCGGCAGGTCCTGGCTGCTGAACGCCTTGTAGTAGAAGTTCAGGCCCAACTGTTCATACAGATGGTTGTGAAAGCGCAAACCGAAGTTGCCCGGGCGCGCCGAGAGCGACATGCACAGTTGAGTGTCTTTGTTGGGGTGCATCTGCATGGGCGTCTCCTGCACGGGGCGTTTGGGTTGAGGTGAATCGTTACAGCAAGGCACCGACCTTACACAATATTTACCCAGCACCGGCGCAGTTTTTCCCAAACAGGCTGTCTTAAAGGTTATCCCCGCGCCATTCCCCGGGCCTACCGCAGGCCCGGGCGCCGGGAGCGAAACGAGGAACAGCCATCATGATGGGAAAAATCACCACCAGCGCCCTGCTCATCGCAGCGCTGGCGATCACCGGTCAAGCCTCTGCCCACGGCCATGGCCACGGCCGCGGTGGCGATTGGCGCGGCCCGGCGGTGTTCGGTGCGGTGGTCGGCGCGGCCATTATCGGCGGTGCCGTCATCAGCCGTGACCGCCCGGTGTATGTGCAGCAGCAACCGGTGTACTACGCGCCGCAACCGGTCTACGTACAACAGCCCCCACCAATGTATTACCCGCCGCAACCGGTCTACATCGAGCAACCGGTGTATTACCGCCCGCCACCGGTGTACTACCGCCCTGCGCCCGTGTACTACGGGCCACCCCGTGGCTACTACGGCCCGCCCCCCGGCCATTACGGCCCGCCGCGCTGGTGATGCACCCTCAGGCCCCGCCCCGACAGCGGGGCCTGAGGCGTTGGGATGACTGAAACGTCCTACTTGAGGTCGTTCCTGGCACAGCGAATGCAGCCCTTTCTGACATCATGGCCACCCAATGTCGTATTGGCCGCACCGTGCTATGGCTGTCATATTGCTGTCATGCCCGCGCGCCACCCTCCCGGGTGTCCGTACACCCCCCATAAAAACAAGGACGACCCACCATGCCCACGCAGCATCCCCACCGCACCGCAGGCCTGTGCACTTCCAGCAAGGTTTACAGCGCGCTAACCGAACTCAAGCACCTGGAAGGCCACCGCAGCGCCAAATTCCTTTCGCTACTGGCCGAAAACCTGGTGCGCAAGGGCCTGCTCAATGAACACGAAGTGCTGAACATGCTCGATCAAGTGGTGGACTGACACCTGCGCTCGCGCTGTCGATGAGCACTATCGAGCGCGATGATTGGCCCTCGCCCCAACGGCTGCATAAGGTGTGCCCCATGATCGATGCCCAGGAGCACCTCAATGGCCCGTATCCAAATCATGTCCGTGATCGGCAGCGCCGTGCCCAAACCCTTGCGTGAAACCGGCCTGCTCGCCTGCTGGTACCTGGTGCGCGACGGCGTGCCGGTCAGTGGCCCGCTGACCTCCCTACCGGCGGCGCAAGCGTTGTCCCGGCAGATCGACCTGCGCGCCTAGGGCAACTGCACCCGCGGCTGGGTTTCCACATACAGCGCCCAACTGGACATAAACAACGCGGCGATCAACGGCCCGATGACAAACCCGTTGAGGCCGAACACCGCCAAGCCGCCCAGGGTGGAAATCAGGATCAGGTAATCCGGCATCTTGGTGTCCTTGCCCACCAGAATCGGGCGCAGCACGTTGTCCACCAGGCCAATCACGAACACCCCGAAGCAGCCCAGCACCACCCCTTGCCAAATCGCCCCGCTGAGCAGGAAGTACGCCGCCACGGGCGCCCAGACAATCCCCGCCCCCACCGCCGGCAACAGCGACAAAAACGCCATCAGCACCGCCCAGAGCAACGCACTGGGAATGTCCAGGAACCAGAAAATCAACCCGCCCAACGCCCCTTGAGTCACCGCCACCAGCAGGTTGCCCTTGACCGTGGCCCGCACCACGCGGTTGAACTTGAGCTGCAAACGGCGCTTCTGGTGCTCGGCCAAAGGCGTTGCGGTGCGGATCTTGCGCACCAGCTCGGCGCCGTCGCGCAAAAAGAAGAACAGCAAATACAGCATGATGAAAAAACTCACCACGAACTCAAAAGTGCCCTGGCCAAAGCTGAACGCCTGGCTGGCGAGGAACTGGCTGCCCTGCATGGCGCCCTTGACGATTTTCTCGCGCAGCCCTTCCAACTCGCCCATGCCGAAGCGGTCCAGCAACTGCTGGAAGTACGGCGGCAGGCTGTGCTTGAACTGGGCGATATAGCCGGAGATGTCCAGTTGCCCGCTTTCGATGTTCTTGTAGATCGTCGCCCCTTCCTGCACCAGCAAGGTGGCGATGACGATCACCGGCAGAATCGCGATCAGCAAACACACGCCCAAGGTGCACAGCGCCGTGAGGTTGCGCTGCCAGCCGAACTTCAATTGCAGGCGCCGCTGCAACGGCGCGAACAGGATGCCGAGGATGACCGCCCAGAACACCGCACCGTAGAACGGCAGCAGAATCCAGATAAACGCCACTGTCACCAGGATGAGCAGCACGGGTAGGGATTTGTTGTGAAAGACATCTGGGGTCATGGGCCGGTCTCTGGCAAAAGGATTGCGACGTCGCTGATGCTTAGTCCGCACGGGCGCGCCCGAGTGCCGTGTTTTCTTCGCTGGTATAGACCCAGGTCAATATCCGCGCCGGCCCATCCGGCTACCCTCGCGCCCTTTTGCGATCGAAACCATCATGCCCCTCGCCTCGCCCGAACTGCTTGCCCCCGCCGGCACCCTGAAAAACATGCGCTACGCCATCGCCTACGGCGCCGATGCGGTGTACGCGGGCCAGCCGCGCTACAGCCTGCGGGTGCGCAACAACGAATTCGACCACGCCACCCTCGCCCTGGGCATCAGCGAAGCCCAGGCCCAGGGCAAGCGCTTTTACGTGGTGGTCAACATCGCGCCCCACAACGCCAAGCTGCGCACCTTCCTCAAGGACCTGGAGCCGGTGATCGCCATGGCCCCGGACGCCCTCATCATGAGCGACCCGGGCCTCATCATGCTGGTGCGCAAACACTTCCCGCAGATGCCCATCCACCTCTCGGTGCAGGCCAACACGGTGAACTGGGCCAGTGTCGAGTTCTGGCAGCAACAAGGCATCTGCCGGGTGATCCTGTCGCGGGAACTGTCGCTGGAAGAAATCGCCGAAATCCGCGAGCACGTGCCGGCCATGGAGCTGGAGATTTTCGTCCACGGCGCCCTGTGCATGGCCTATTCCGGGCGTTGCCTGCTGTCGGGCTACATGAACAAGCGCGATGCCAACCAGGGCAGTTGCACCAACGCTTGCCGCTGGAAGTACAGCGCCCAACCGGCCAGCGAAAACCTGCTGGGCGACATCGTGCAGCAGTACTCGCCCGAGCCGACCCTGGGCGTCGGCGCCCCCACCGACCAGGTGTTCATGCTCCAGGAAGCCAACCGCCCGGACGAACCGATGCCCGCGTTCGAGGACGAACACGGCACCTACATCATGAATTCCAAGGACCTGCGCGCCGTGCAGCACGTCGAGCGCCTGACCAAAATGGGCGTGCACTCGCTGAAAATCGAGGGCCGCACCAAGTCCCACTTCTATTGCGCGCGCACCACCCAGGTGTACCGCCAGGCCATCGACGACGCCGTGGCCGGCCGCGAATTCGACCGCAGCCTGATGAACGACCTGGAATCCCTGGCCCAACGCGGCTACACCGAAGGCTTTTTGCGCCGCCACGTGCACGATGAATACCAGAACTACCAGAACGGCAGCTCGGTATCCGAACGCCAGCAATTCGTCGGCGAACTGACCGGCGAACGCCGCGATCGGTTAGCTGAAGTCCGGGTGAAAAACCGCTTCCAACTGGGCGATCACCTGGAACTGATGACCCCCAAGGGCAACTTCCACTTCGACCTGCACCAGTTGCAAGACGCCAAGGGCCAGGCCATCACCGTTGCCCCGGGCGACGGCCACACCGTCTACCTGCCCATCCCCGACCAGGTGGACTTGCGCTTTGGCTTGCTGATGCGGGATGTGCGGTTGGAGGGGTTGCTGCCCGCCCCTCAGCCGGCCTTGGCTGTCACGGCCAAATAAAAGCTGAAAACCTGTGGGAGCGAGCCTGCTCGCGATCGCGGTGCGCCAGCCGACATCGAGGCCGGATGTGCTGGCGCCATCGCGAGCAGGCTCGCTCCCACAGTGGATCGTGGGGGTAGGTGAGATGAGCGTCGGCCCCCCTCCGCCCGCAATGACAGCGGCACAGCCAACCACCTCGCCGAATGACACACCGAGACGCGGGCAAGGCCCGCACCCACGAGGCAAAACAGCCCCGGCCTACAACACCATCGCCGCCACCCAGCCAAAGGCCAGCAGCGGCAGGTTGTAGTGCAGGAAAGTGGGCACCACCGTGTCCCAGATATGGTGGTGCTGGCCGTCGATGTTCAGGCCCGAGGTAGGCCCCAGGGTCGAGTCCGAAGCGGGCGAGCCGGCGTCGCCCAAGGCCCCGGCGGTGCCGACGATGCACACGATGGCCAGCGGGCTGAAGCCCAATTGCACGCACAGCGGCACAAAAATCGTCGCCAGGATCGGCACCGTGGAAAACGACGAGCCGATGCCCATGGTCACCAGCAGCCCCACCAACAGCATCAGCAACGCACCGACGCCCCTGCTGTGGCCGATCCACGCCGCCGAGCTCTGCACCAGGGTGTTGACCTCGCCCGTGGCCTTCATCACTTCGGCGAACCCCGAGGCGGCGATCATGATGAAGCCGATCATGGCCATCATCTTCATGCCTTCGGTGAACAAGTCATCGGTGTCGCGCCAGCGCACCACCCCTGACACGGAGAAAATCAGGAACCCGGCCAGGGCGCCGACAATCATCGAGTCCAGCAGCAACTGGATGATGAACGCCGCCGCAATGGCCACCCCCGCCACCAGCAGGGTCAGCGGGTTGTACTGCACTGCCACCTGCTCGACTTTCTCGATGCGCGCCAGGTCATACACGCGCTTTTTGCGGTAGCTGATGAACACCGCCACCAGCAGGCCGAACACCATGCCCAGGGCCGGAATGCCCATGGCGTGGGTAACGTTGACCTGGCTGATGTCCACGCCGCTCTTGGCCACGTTGGCCAGCAGGATTTCATTGAGGAAGATGTTGCCGAAGCCCACGGGCAGGAACATGTAGGGCGTAATCAGGCCGAAGGTCATCACGCAGGCGATCAGGCGGCGGTCCAGTTGCAGCTTGGTCAGCACATACAACAGCGGCGGCACCAGCAGCGGGATAAACGCAATGTGGATCGGCAGGATGTTCTGCGAGGCAATGGCCACCACCCACAGTAGGCCGATCAGCAACCACTTGACCTGGCCGCCGCCGGCGGCGTCCTGGCGGTCCACCAGCAGCAGTGCTTTGTCCGCCAGGGCATGGGCCAACCCGGACTTGGCAATCGCCACCGCGAAAGCGCCAAGCAAGGCGTAGGACAACGCCACCGTCGCCCCGCCACCGAGGCCACCGTTGAATGCCTTGAGCGTGGCCTCCATACCCAAGCCACCGCTCAAGCCACCCACCAACGCCCCCACAATCAGCGCGATCACCACATGCACACGGGACAGGCTGAGCACCAGCATCACGCCGACCGCAGCAATTACTGCATTAATCATCGTTACCTCAGAACACGGCGCCGGCCAAATCGGCGCCAAACGGGATGAGTCCGGCCACGCCGCGACACGCGCGCACGCCAGATTGAATGGAGGTTTTATTAGAGGGCGCGCACTTTGCCCCACGGGCCCCGGGATGTCAAAGCGCCCCTAGAATTACGCGCCGCGGGCTACACGGCGCATGCGATCTATGTAGCAAGCGGGTGCGCGCTTTAAATCAAGCGTTTGAATAAAGAAAACCCGCCCCGGGCCGTTACAGTGCAAACGCCTCTCCCGTTTCCCCGTTCAAGGACTCCTCCATGTCGCTCAGACAGCTTTCCATCCAATGGAAAATCACCCTCCTGGCCGGCCTCTGCCTGTTGGGCGTCGTCAGCCTGCTGGTGGGGATTTCGCTCTATCGTGCCGAGCACAACTCGCAACTGGTCAAGGCCTCGAGCATGGCCATGCTGACCGACGCGGCGCAGGCGCGGATCGAAGCCCAGGGTGAAGTCCAGGCGCTGAACATCCGCCGCCAGTTCATGGACGCCTACCAATACGGCCATGGCTTTTCGCGCCAGGTGCTGTTTTTGCGCGAGCAGGCCGAGAAGCGCTTTCTCGATGCCTTTGACCTGCGCGAAGACCTGACCCGCCAGGTCAAGTCCGCCCTGCAGGCCAACCCTGAGCTGCTGGGCCTGTCCCTGGTGTTCGAGGCCAATGCCCTGGACGGCAAGGACGAACTGTTCGCCGGCCAGCAAGCGCTGGGCAGCAACGACAAAGGCCGCTTCGCCCTGTACTGGTCCCAGCCCACCCCTGGCCAACTGACCTCCATGGCCCTGCCCGAAAGCGACATGGCCGACACCCGCAGCGGCCCCAGCGGCGAGCCGGCCAACGCCTGGTTCACCTGCCCGCGCACCACCCTCAAGCCGTGCGTGATCGAACCCTACTTCTACGAAATCGCCGGCCAGAACGTGCTGATGACCAGCATCGTGTTCCCGCTGACGGTCAACGGCAAAGTCATCGCCTCGCTGTCGGTGGACATCAACCTCAACAGCCTGCAAGCGGTCAGCCAGGACGCCAGCCAAAAACTCTACGACGGCCAGACCAACGTCGGCATCATCAGCGCCGTGGGCCTGCTCGCCGGCTACAGCAGCGATGCCAGCAAACTCAGCCAGCGCCTGGACAGCGTCGATAAAACCAACGGCGCGCGGCTGATCGCCATGCTCGCCAGCAGCGGCCAACCGCAAAGCCTGCACAGCGACGGCAAACTCACCGTGCTAGCGCCGTTCCAGCCAATCCCCGGCGGCAAAGCCTGGGGCATTTTGCTCACGGTGCCGGAGAAGGTACTGGTGGGCCCGGCCGAAACCCTAAAAACCCAGTTGGACGAACGCGGCACCGCCGGCACCCTGATCGAACTGAGCCTGGGCCTGTTGGCCGCCATCGTCGGCCTGTTGCTGGTGTGGCTGATGGCGCGCAGCGTGACCCGGCCGATCCTCGGCGTGGCGCACATGCTCGAAGACATCGCCAGCGGCGAAGGCGACCTGACCCGGCGCCTGGCCTACGACAAAAAGGATGAACTGGGCGAATTGGCCGGTTGGTTCAACCGCTTCCTCGACAAGCTGCAACCGATCATCGCCGAGGTCAAACGCTCGGTGCAGGACGCACGCAGCACCGCCGACCAATCGTCTGCCATCGCCACCCAGACCAGCGCCGGCATGGAGCAGCAATACCGCCAGGTCGATCAGGTGGCCACCGCCTCCCACGAAATGAGCGCCACCGCCCATGACGTCGCCCGCAGCGCCGCCCAGGCTGCCCACGCGGCCCGCGATGCCGACCAGGCCACCCGTGAAGGCCTCACCGTGATCGACCGCACCACCAGCACCATCGACACCCTGGCCGCCGACATGAGCACCGCCATGGCCCAGGTCGAAGGCCTGGCCGCCAACAGCGAGAAAATCGGTTCGGTGCTGGAAGTGATCCGCGCCATTGCCGAGCAGACCAACCTGCTGGCCCTCAACGCCGCCATCGAAGCCGCCCGCGCGGGCGAGGCCGGCCGAGGTTTCGCCGTGGTGGCCGACGAAGTGCGCAACCTGGCGCGGCGCACCCAAGAGTCGGTGGAAGAAACCCGCCTGGTGATCGAGCAACTGCAAAGCGGCACCCAGGAAGTCGTGGCCTCAATGCACCACAGCCATCGCCAGGCCCAGGGCAGCGTGGAGCAGGTCGGCCAAGCCGTGACGGCGCTGCGCCAAATCGGTGACGCGGTGACGGTCATCAGCGACATGAACCTGCAAATCGCCAGCGCCGCCGAAGAACAAAGCGCCGTGGCCGAAGAGATCAACAGCAACGTGGCGACCATCCGCGACGTCACCGAATCCCTCTCGGGGCAAGCCAACGAATCGGCCCGGGTCAGCCAGGCCCTCAATAACCTGGCCAACCAGCAGCAGGGGTTGATGGATCAGTTTCGGGTGTAAAACATCGCAAGGCCTTCTGTAAAAGCAGGCCTTCGCCTCACAAATCCCGCCAGTGGAAACCGCCACGCTGTGGGGGCCTTGCTCGCGATGGCGGCGGCATGTCCAGCAACCTCACAGCCTGGCACACCGCTATCGCGGGCGAGCACGCGCCCACAGGGGATTGGGCGAGTTCAAGCCCGGGCAGGGCCTGCGCCTTGCGGCAACTCGACAAGCACTTTCAACCCGCCCAAGTCACTGTCGGCCAAGTACAACCGCCCGCCCCAGGCGTCGACAATGTCGCGCACGATGCCCAGGCCCAGGCCATGGCCGTCGGTTTGCTCATCCAGGCGCGTGCCACGGCCCAGCACCTGGTCGCGGCGCGATGCAGGAATGCCCGGGCCGTCGTCTTCCACCGCCAGGTAAAACCCCGCACCGTCCTGCCCGATGCTCAGGCGTACCTGGGCGTCGGCCCATTTGCAGGCGTTATCCAACAGGTTGCCCAGCAGTTCCAGCACGTCTTCGCGGTCTCGGGGCAGGTGCAGCCCGGGGCTCATCACCGCGTCGAGGGCCAGGTGTTGGCCGTGGATCATGTTCAAGGTGGCGAGCAAACCCGGCACTTCGGCGTCGCAGTCGAACTGCGCGCCGGGCAAGGCGTCGCCGGCCAGCCGCGCGCGGTTGAGTTCGCGGTTGAGGCGTTGCTGTACCTGTTGCAGTTGTTGCTCCAGCAGTTGCCGCACCTGCGGCTGACCTCGCAGTTTTTCGCTGGCGGCCAGGCTCATCAGTACCGCCAGGGGCGTCTTGAGGGCATGGCCCAGGTTGCCCAAGGCATTGCGCGAACGCTTGAGGCTGTCTTCGGTGTGGGCCAGCAAATGGTTGATCTGCGCCACCAGCGGTTCCAGTTCCTGGGGCACCTGGGTGTCGAGTTGCGAGCGCTGGCCACGCTGCAATTGGGCGATTTGCTCGCGCGCCGCCTCAAGCGGGCGCAAGGCGCGGTGCACGGTGAGCCGTTGCAGCAAGAGGATCAGCAGCAACGCCGCCGCGCCCAGGGCCAGGCCCACTTGGCGCATGCGCAAGAAGCTGTCGCGTACCGGGGTGTAGTCCTGAGCAACGCTGATGGAAATCGCCTGGCCCAGACGCCGGTAATCGCTGCGCAGCACCAATAACTGCTGGCCTTCGGGGCCCAGTTGCAGGTTGCTCTGCAACCCGGCCTGTTGCAGTTGGGGCAGCTCCTGGTCCCACAGCGAGCGCGAGCGCCAATGGGTGTCGGCAAAATCGATGCGAAAGTAGTGCCCGGAAAACGGCCGCTGATAGGCCGGCGACAACCGCCGCTCATCCAGTTGCAGCCCTTGCGGGCCACGCACCAGGGCCGCCAGCAGGTTCTCGCTGTCGTTACGCAGGCCCGCTTCGAGGTAGCGCTGCAAACCCACTTCAAACAGCCACAGGCTGGTCTGCGCCAGCACCAGGCCGACAATCACCAGCACGCTGACCAGCCCCAGGCTCAAGCGCCGCTGGATCGACCTCACTGCCCCGGCCCGCCAAACAGATAGCCCTGGCCACGGCGAGTCTCGACCACATCGCGCCCCAGTTTGCGGCGCAGGTGGTTGACGTGCACTTCCAGCACGTTGGAGTCGCGCTCGGTTTCGCCGTCGTACAGGTGCTCGGCCAAATGGCTTTTGGAGAGGATCTGCCCCGGGTGCAGCATGAAGTAGCGCAACAGGCGAAATTCCGCCGCCGTCAGTTGCACCTCGGCACCGTCGCGGGTCACGCACTGGCGGCTTTCATCCAGGTGCAGGCCGGCAGCCTTAAGGGTCGGCTGGTTCGCCTGGCCGTGGGAGCGGCGCAGCAATGCCTGCACCCGCAGGTGCAGTTCCTCCGGGTGGAAGGGTTTGCTCAGGTAGTCGTCGGCCCCGGCCTTGAGCCCTTCGATGCGCTCAGCCCAGGAGCCGCGCGCGGTGAGGATCAGCACAGGCGTGGCCAGCCCGGCGGCGCGCCACTGGCCCAGCACCTCAAGCCCCGGCAGGCCCGGCAAGCCGAGGTCGAGGATGATGAGGTCGTAGGGTTCGCTGCTGCCTTGGTACACCGCGTCGCGGCCATCGGCCAGCCAATCGACGGCATAGCCCTGGCGGCTGAGCCCGGCCATCAGTTCGTCGGCCAGGGGTACGTGGTCTTCCACCAAAAGCAGGCGCATCAGTCGTCTTCCTCGTCTTTCAATAAGCGGCCGGTGGTGGCGTCCAGGTCCAGCTCGCGCACCACGCCTTGGGCCGTCAGCAACTCCACTTCATAGATGTACACGTCGTGCTTTTCTTCCAGCTCGGCCTCCAGCAAGCGCGCGCCGGGGTAGCGGCCCAGCGCCTGTTGCAGCAATTGCTCCAGCGGCAGGATCACCCCCTGCTGGCGCAGGCGCAGGGCTTCGTCCTGGTCCAGGTCGCGGGCCAGTGCCAGGGAGCAAAACAGCATCAATACCAACGCCGCTCGAGTGCGGGCGCGCCTATTTCGCGTCATTACCTGTCCTGATGGTTCTTGAGGATGTGCCCGGAAACGGCGTCCAATTCCAGGTCCCACTCAACACCTTGGGCATCGCGCAGGTCGAGTTGGTAAATGTACTTGCCGTATGCCTGCTCAAGCTCGGTTTCCGTGATCGTCGCCCCAGGGTGTTCGGCCAGGGCCTTGGCGTTGAGGGTTTCAAAGGAGGCGATAGTACCAGCGTCGCGCAGGCGCAGGGCTTCGTCGGGGCCCAGGTCGCGGGCCTGGACCAGACCGATGCCCAAGCCCAGAAGGCAGGTGGCGGACAGGGCAATGAGGATTTTCATGGGGTTCTCCATTGAGGCGGTGTAGCACAAGGCCTGTACGGTAGCGCGCCGAACTTAACTGAAACTGAATAGCCATCATCGGCCAGCCTTCTATAATCACCCGCTCGCCCGCAAAGAGGCCGGTATGACCGCCATCCACATCAAGTTCCCCGCCCTCACCCTCAAGGCCGGCCCCCGTGCCCTGGCGCGCATCCGCGATAACGGCCTGCATGCCCGCGACGTCGGCACCCTGCCCGGCGCGGCCGGTGGCCCCAAGGCCCTGGGCATCCAGGGGCTGGACCTGGCGCTGTTCGGCCAATGGCTGGCGGCGGCACCCCGCGAGCGCTCGCTGATCGGCGCTTCGGTGGGTTCCTGGCGCTTTGCCAGCGCTTGCCTACCGGACGCCGCCGAAGGCCTGCGCCGCCTCGGCCAGCTCTACAACGAGCAACGCTTTGCCAAAGGCGTGACCATGGCGCAGATCAGCCAAAGCTCGCAGCGCATGCTCCACGACCTGCTCGATGGCCGCGACGCGCGAATCCTCGACAACCCCCATTACCGCCTCAACATCATGGTGGTCAAAAGCCACGGCCTGCTCGCCGACGACCACCGTGGGCGCCTGGGGCTGGGGCTGTCGTCGGTGATTGCCGACAACCTGCGCGGCCGTTCGCGCCTGGCGCGGCATTTCGAGCGCCTGGTGCTGCACGACCCGCGCCTGGCCCCGCCGCTGCACGCCCTCACCGACTTCCCCTCGCGCTTGGTGCCGCTCGATGCCGCCAACCTGCGCCAGGCCTTGCTCGCCTCCGGTTCCATCCCGATGGTGATGCAGGGCGTACGCGACCTGCCTGGCGCCGGCGCGGGCACCTTCCGCGACGGCGGCCTGCTGGACTACCACCTCGACCTGCCCTACAGCGGCGATGACATCGTGCTCTACCCGCACTTCACCGACCGGGTCATCCCCGGTTGGTTCGACAAAAGCCTGCCCTGGCGCCGCGCCAGCCCCCAGCGCTTGCGCGATGTGCTGCTGGTGGCGCCGTCGCGCGAGTACCTGGCACGCCTGCCCTACGGCAAACTGCCCGACCGCAACGACTTCAAGCGCTTTATGGGTGACCCGGCCGGCCGGCAAAAATACTGGCGCACCGCTATGGACGCCAGCCAACGCCTGGGCGACGAGTTCCTCGAACTGGCCGACAACGGCGGCCTCGGCCCACGCCTGCTGGCCCTGTAACGCCCCCCGTCAGGCTTTTTCCGCACGGCCAAAGCCAAGCTGCTAAACTCGCCGCCGCCTTTAACGCCGCGCCCGCCCGCCACCTGACAGAGCTTTAGACACTGTGGAAATTTTCAAGGAATTTACGTTCGAGTCCGCCCATCGCCTGCCCCACGTGCCCGATGGCCACAAGTGCGGGCGCCTGCACGGCCACTCGTTCAAAGTCGCGATCCACCTGAGCGGCGACCTCGACCCGCACACCGGTTGGATCCGCGACTTCTCCGAAATCAAAGCGATCTTCAAGCCGCTCTACGAGCGCCTGGACCACAACTACCTCAACGACATCCCCGGCCTGGAAAACCCCACCAGCGAAGTGCTGGCCAAGTGGATCTGGACCGAACTCAAGCCCCTGCTCCCGGAACTGTCCGCCATCCGCATCCACGAAACTTGCACCAGCGGCTGTATCTATCGCGGGGAGTAACAGTCCCGCCGGCGAACGCCCCTGCAGCCAGGCTTGTGGAAGCGAGCCTGCTAGCACTGAGGGCCGCACCGCCATCTGGGGGCCGTCGCAGGCCACCCGCCCTGGTTCCTACGCAACAGCAACGGCTACAGTAAGCATTCGCCCCACGCCCCGAGGACCGCCGCATGCTCATCATCAACGCCCGCTTGCGCCACCACGACGGCCTGCACGTACTGCACCTGGAAAACGGCCTGATCGCCAGCATCGCCCGCCAGGCCGAAGCACCGACCCTCGGCCCCGACGACCTGGACGCCGCCGGCAACCTGGTGGTGCCGCCCTTTGTCGAGCCCCATATCCACCTCGATGCCACGCTGACGGCGGGCGAGCCGCGTTGGAACATGAGCGGCACGCTGTTCGAGGGCATCGAGTGCTGGGGCGAGCGCAAGGCCACCCTGACCTTCGACGACACCCGCAACCGCGCCCACAAAACACTCCAGGCCCTTGCCGCCCACGGCATCCAGCATGTGCGCACCCATGTGGACGTCACCGACCCGGCGCTGACTGCCCTCAAGGCCTTGCTCCAGGTGCGCGAGGAATGCCGGCACCTAGTGGACCTGCAAATCGTCGCCTTCCCGCAGGAGGGGATCGAGTCTTACCCCAATGGCCGGCAACTGATGGAAGAAGCCGTGCGCCTGGGTGCGGATGTGGTGGGTGGCATTCCCCACTTCGAGTACACCCGCGAGCAAGGCGTGAGTTCGATCAAGTTTCTGATGGACCTGGCCGAGCGCAGCGGCTGCCTGGTGGATGTGCACTGCGACGAAACCGACGACCCGCACTCGCGATTTCTCGAAGTGCTGGCCGAAGAGGCCCGCAGCCGTGGCATGGGTGCACGGGTCACGGCCAGCCACACCACGGCCATGGGCTCCTACGACAATGCCTACTGCGCCAAACTGTTCCGCCTGCTGGGCCACGCCGGCATCAGCTTCGTTTCGTGCCCCACCGAGAGCATCCACTTGCAGGGGCGCTTCGACAGCTTTCCCAAGCGCCGGGGCGTGACCCGCGTCAGTGAGCTGCTCGACGCGGGCATGAACGTATGTTTTGGCCAGGACTCCATCGTCGATCCCTGGTATCCCCTGGGCAACGGCAACATCCTGCGGGTGTTGGAGGCCGGGCTGCACATTTGCCACATGCTCGGCTACCGCAACCTGCAAAGCGCCCTGGACCTGGTTACCGACAACAGCGCCCGGGCCATGGCCCTGGGCGAAGGCTATGGCCTGCACCCCGGGCGCCCGGCCAACCTGCTGATCCTCTCGGCCGACAGCGACTACGAGATGATCCGCAGCCAGGGCCTGGCGCTGTACTCGATCCGTCATGGCCGGGTGTTGATGAAACGCCGCATGGCCGAACTGGAGTGGCCGCAACGGTAGCAGGCGAACTGGCCCGCACCGGGGTGCAGAGCAGCCCCTCAGCGGTGGAGCGCCCAGAAAGATTTTACGGCCGCGGTGCAACCGAGCGCGGGCCAGCCCACTTGCTCCATGCTCATGTCCAGTGGGCTTTGGTTATTTTGAGGCGGTGAATTAGCACAAAACGATCCCTTTTACCTGTCATTTCTGACAGCAGACAAGCCCCCACCCCCGGCGCAGAGTGAAGCCTGTTCCGGTTAACGGGAGGCTCAACATGAAACGCTCATTGCTCTACTACGCAGCCGCAGCCGCGGCCTGCCTGCTGGCCAGCCTGGCCAACGCTGCCGCCCCCACCGTGCGCAATGGCGGCGGCGAGGACATCATCCTGCAAGGCTTTCACTGGAACTCCAGCCGCAACAGCCCACAAAAGTGGTACGAGGTGCTCACACGCATGGCACCCGCGATTGGCCAGGACGGTTTCAGCAAAATCTGGCTGCCGCCGCCCTGGACGGACCAATCCAGTTGGAGCGACCCGGCCAAGGGCACCTCGGGCGGCGGTGAGGGCTACTTCTGGCACGACTTCGACAAAAACAGCCAATACGGCACCGACGCCCAACTCAAACAAGCGGTCGCGGCCCTGACCAGCGCCGGCGTGCAAGCGGTGTACGACGTGGTGCCCAACCACAAGAACGACAAGCTCCCGGCCACCCTGGTGCGCTGGCCCCGGGGCTACAAACTGTGGCGCGACGACTGCACGGCGCCTGCACAGTGCGATGAAGGCGACCCGTTCATGAACGGGCTTGCCGACCTCAACACCGCGAGCCCCGAAGTCTCGCCGCGTTTCATGCAGGAATTTCGCAACCTGCGCGACAACTACGCAGCCAAGGGCCTGCGTTTCGATTTCGTACGCGGCTACACGCCAGAACGGGTCGACCTGTGGATGAAGGACTTCAACGACCAGGCGTTTTGCGTGGGCGAATTGTGGAAAAGCCCCGGCGAATACCCGGCCACGGACTGGCGCAACCAGGCCAGTTGGCAGGACGCCCTCAAGGACTGGGCAGATCGCTCCCACTGCGCGGTGTTCGATTTCGCCCTCAAGGAGCGCCTGCAAAATGGCGGTGTAGCCGACTGGCGCCATGGCCTGAACGGCAACCCCGAGGCGGCGTGGCGGCAAACCGCAGTGACCTTCGTCGACAACCACGACACCGGCTACTCCCCTGGCCAGTACGGTGGCCAGCACCATTGGGCATTGCCCGACCCGCTGCGCAACCTGGCCTACACCTACATTCTGCTCAGCCCCGGCACGCCCACCGTGTACTGGCCGGACATGTACGACTGGGGCCGCGGTGACCTGATCCGCAAACTGATAAAGCTGCGCAAGGACGCCGGCATCAAGGCCGACTCGCCCATCCGCTTCCAGGCCCAGTATTCCGGGCTGGTGGCGGCCACCGAGGGCAGCCGCCAGCAGGTGCTGCTGGCCCTGGACTCGGACCTGTCGAAAGTACCAGAGGGCTTTACCCCGGTACTGGACGCCGACGGGCAGCGCATTCGCGTGTGGCTGGCCGCCCCGGCCACCCCCGGCGCGGCCACCACCCTGCACTGCGACAACGTGCGCCCCGGCCCCGGGCAAGCGGTGTTTGCCGTGGGCGCGCCGTTGGCACTGGGCGCCTGGGACCCGGCCCACGCCATCGCCCTGCAACCGGGCACACAAAACCGCTGGAGCGGCACTGTAAGCCTGGCGACGCAACAGAGCATC
The DNA here is from genome assembly GCF_059862705.1 of Pseudomonas sp. MF08817. NCBI lineage: Bacteria > Pseudomonadati > Pseudomonadota > Gammaproteobacteria > Pseudomonadales > Pseudomonadaceae > Pseudomonas > Pseudomonas sp. MF08817. Next base: position 3,965 of record NZ_JCBCUY010000026.1, on the reverse strand, counting down.
GAGTGGAAATGCCTGATCCGCAGCCTGAGCAACGTCAACGAGGTGTACTGGCAAGGCGACCCCAACAACCGCGTCGTGCCGGGAGCCACGGCTGAAAGCGTGGGGAGCTTCTAGGCAACCTCTGAGGGGGCGGGCTTGTGTGGGAGCAACTGTCTTCCCACTCGCCATCGCCCCCCCAGTGCCGCCGTCGCGAGCAGGCTCGCTCCCGCAGAGGAAAATGAAAATCCCGCCCCACACCACCGTTCAACTGTGGGAGCGGGCCGGCCCGCGATGAGGCCAACCCAGGCGCTGCATCTGCACAACCCGCCCCCCGACACCGCCCGCTTCCACAATAGAGCGGCCACCCACCTGCGCGGCACCACAGGCAGGGGCTTTACCCTCGCGGCGGTTGGATCGATGTGCAAGGATGGCGCCCTGCCTTTAATCCACCCCGCAATGCCAAGGATTTTCATGACCGCCATCAGCACCCCAGCCCCGGTGATCCCCGGGCGCCTGGAGCAAATGTCCACTCGCCTCGCCTATCTCATCGCCGGTTTCGGCATCGCTGCCTGGGCGCCGTTGGTGCCCTACGCCAAGGCCCGCGCGGCCCTGGATGAAGGCACCCTGGGGTTATTGCTGCTGTGCCTGGGGGTAGGTTCGATCATCGCCATGCCCGTGTCCGGTGCGCTGGCTTCGCGCTATGGCTGCCGGCGGGTGATGGTCGGCGGCACCTTGCTGATCTGCCTGGCGTTACCGTTATTGGCCACGGTGACTTCGCTGCCGTTGCTGATCGCGACGCTGTTTGTGTTCGGCGCCGGGCTCGGTTGCGTGGACTCCACCGTCAACCTGCAAGCGGTGATCGTCGAACGCGCCAGCGGCAAGACCATGATGTCGGGCTTCCACGGCATGTTCAGCCTGGGCGGAATCGTCGGCGCGGCCGGGGTCAGTGCCTTGCTGGGCCTGGGCATGACGCCGCTGGGGGCGATGTGGGTGGTGGTGGCCCTGATCCTGCTGGCCTTGCTCAAGGCCGGCCCGCACATGCTGGCCTATGGCAGTCAAAGCAGCGGCCCGGCCTTCGCCATCCCCCATGGCGTGGTGCTGTTTATCGGTTGCCTGTGCTTTGTGGTGTTTTTGGCCGAAGGCGCGGTGCTGGACTGGAGTGCGGTGTTCCTCACCGCCGAGCGCAACCTGGACGCCGCTTATGCCGGCCTTGGCTATGCGGCGTTTGCCCTGACCATGACCGTGGGGCGCCTGACCGGCGATGCCATCGTGCGCCGCCTCGGCACCACCCGGGTGATTGTGCTGGGCGGGTTGACCGCCGCCGCGGGCCTGTTGCTGGCCACCCTGGCGCCGTCCTGGGAAGCGGCATTGGTGGGCTATGCACTGGTGGGCGCCGGGTGCTCGAACATCGTGCCGGTGCTGTACACCGCGGTGGGCAAGCAAACCCTCATGCCCGAGAGCATCGCCGTACCGGCCATCACCACCCTGGGCTACGCCGGCATCCTCGCCGGCCCGGCGCTGATCGGCTTCGTCGCCCACGCCAGCAGCCTGAGCCTGGCCTTCGGCCTGATCGCCGTGGCGCTACTGGGCGTGGCCATCAGCGGCAAAATCCTCAAGGCCTGAGGCCCCGTGTACGCCCCTTTGTAGCCAGCAGGCTTGCCCGTGCTAGGGCGGCCGGGCTAGCACCTCAATCCTCCTGGGGCAGTTTGCGAAAACCGACGGCCAGGCGATTCCAGCTGTTGATGGTGGCGATGGCCACGGTCAGGTCGACCATCTCGGCGGGGCTGAACTCGGCGCTCAGTTGCTCGTAGTCGGCCTCCGGGGCGTGGGTCTGGCTAATCAGGGTCACCGATTCGGCCCAGGCCAGGGCGGCGCGCTCGCGGGCGGTGAAGAACGGCGCTTCGCGCCACACCGCCACGGCGTATAGGCGTCGCTCGGTTTCGCCATCCTTGCGAGCATCGGCGGCGTGCATGTCCACGCAAAAGGCGCAGCCGTTGATCTGCGACACCCGCAGGCGGATCAGCTCCAGCAGGTTTTTTTCCAGAGGCAGTTTCGACACCGCGGTTTCCAGGGCCAGCATAGCTTTGAGGGCATTGGGGGATGCGGTGTAGAAATCGATACGCGGTTGCATGTGGGTGGCTCCGTTGAGGATGGGGAGGCGCTACGTTAGCCCCCTGGCGGCCCGGCACAAATAGCCAATGCGAGGGAAGATGAGGGAGCCAATGTGCGCCGCGGGGTAAAAACCTCCAAAAAAAAACCAACACCATAGACCGCGAGTGAATAACCCCGATGTAAAACCAGCAAAGAGCCTCTAAAAAACTGTCAATTATGACAGTAGCCATTCCCTCACTTGCGCTTTACAACGTTATGTACCCCAAGCCCTATCACACAATAGGCAGACATAATGAACAACCCCATTAAACGCTTCACGCCTTACACCCTGGAAAACCCCGTCTGGTTATTGGCAGCTGACTTGAGAAAAGGCACGTTCCATGATCGGCAGGCCTTGGGGTTCATTCTGCCCGCGGGGGAAAGTATCAACGTGCGGCGCTCAAGCCCCATTGATACCGACCTGATACTCAACTTCTTTAATGATGACAGACGCACCGAGAGTAGCGTCGTTATTACCAGCCAGTGGACCACATTTACCGCCACTCACCCGGCCGTTGTTTTTATCCAGACGCCCTATAGCGCAATTACAGCCGAGATTGAATACACCGTTACCCGCGAAAAACCGCTGCCAATCTACACCCCACAAGGCAATGCCCAAGCTTTCTTCCAAACCTGGGACGAACAGGACGCAGAATTTGCACTTATCCAAACCACTTATGCCAACTTACTCGTACCGGCCTTCGATAAACAGAAAACCAAAGAACTGCACCAAACCTGTGGGCTCGACAGTTTGGAGACGTTCTACACCAGCGTTTTCGAGTACTTCAACTCACTGGCTGGAATATCCTTTACCACCACCGTGCGCACCGACAGAAACATCCCCAACCGTTACTTTATAAAGGCGGATAAAAGCGGTGGCGGGGGGGCCTATTATGGTCACAGCTGGATAGCGCAAGTCAGCCCTTCAATAGCCACCTGCGGCCTGGACGTGCGCCCGGACAACTGGTGCGCCCTGCATGAAATAGCCCACGGCTACCAAGGTGTCTTTATGCAAAACACCACGGTTCCCAGTGGCGAAGTCTGGAACAACGTCTACGCCGCGTATTACCAGCATAAAATAATGGGCAATGAAATTTATGAACGAGGCTGGATGTACGGTGGAAACTCGGAACGCACCTTCGTTGAATTGCAAAACCGCTTAGACAGCAATACGCCCATCACGACATGGCACTATTGGGAGCGGTTGTTTTTCTTCCTATTCATCTTCGACAAGGCGGGGGAGCACGTTATCAGTTTGTTCAACCAGGAATATCGTCACCTCGTTTCCAAAGACGACTTCAAACTGGCAGATCACCCCATGATGGATGTCATCGCACGCATTTGTGCTACACGGGCAAACGTGGATATCGGCCCCTTCATGGCATTTGTACAGGCGCCACTGTCCTACCGCCTGCGCAACACCAACCTCTACAACAACCTGATACCTGCCTGGCCGCTTTATCGCCTGGTCCCTGCGGCCAGCCTGCGGCAGATCCAGCAGACCCTGCGCCTTAAAACGCCCCTTTCCCTGGTCGATAGCCGCCAGTTGAAAACCACCGACCTCAAAGGCAGCCTGAAGCTCACCATGAATGCCCAGAGTTTCAAGGAAAGCCAAGGCAAAGTGCTGCTGATAAAAGACGGCAGCAACATTTCACGCTTGCAAACGATCACGTCACCTGAGATCCATCTCAATAATTTCCCCATAGGCGGGCGGTTGCAGGAGCTGAGTGCAACACGGTTATTGAATTGAAGCGGGCGCATCGTGCCGCATAGTCATGGCGTTCTGCATCACCTCGCCCATCATTTCGATCGGACATTTGAAATCGAAGCGTTTA
>NZ_JCBCUY010000025.1:0-96164 GCF_059862705.1 Pseudomonas sp. MF08817 | reverse complement strand
CAGGGCACGACCTGATCCATCTCGATCAGGAAGCGCTCACGGCGGGTCTGCTTACGTTTGCCGGCGTACTCAGCATCGGCGAAGGACATCTGTTTCATCGGGACTCAACCGTTCGATTCCTGTGAGGTGGGTATTTCACCAAATCTGGAAGCCTTTTTCAGAGTTTCCCTAGAACCCAGTGGCCTTTACAAGCTCACTTGACGATTGCTCGCTGGTACAAACCGGCGCCCTCGATGCGAATGCCCGCGCACGCAGCAGCATTATCGAGGTCGAGCCGAAGACCTCGAACCAGGCTTAAAGTCAACCAGCTTGGGGCCGCATCTAGCGGGACAATCAGCACGCCATTCTCAAGTGAGAACCTAACGCTAGAGGCCTCACTAGGCCCACTGTCAGAATCCCCCCACCAGAACATCTGCATGTTCGGGTTTTTGATCTGGCCAATGCAAGTGAACTCGAACCGCAGCAATCCAACATCACGCCCAGATAGCTTGAGATCAGACAGATCAAAGTTAATCTGCGGATCTGGCCCGACTATCTTGTAAATATTGCCTTCCAGACGCAAATCTCGGATCAGTTGCTTACGAGAAGCCAAAGGTGTCACCAACTCCATCTTATGCAAAAGCGATCTTTCCGAGCGCCCCCAAGCGATCGGAACCTTCGCATAATCAGCAACGCTAAATGCCCTTTGCAGCAACGCAGCTCGGTAAGTTGATAACCTTGGCTGATCCATTCTGACCTCAATGGCTTTGGGAGCGCCGACTACAGCAGGATCAAGCACGCCACCACTCAACCAAATAGCGCTACCTTGCTCCCACACCCGAGTCACAGTACGAAACTCTCCACTGGCCAAGCGCACCGACTGATCCGGCTTCAGCAGCGAAGTAAGTGTCGCATCAGCCAACACAACAGCACTGTCACGACGACTAACGCCCTGCTTCCAGTTAGCATCCGTCAGATTTTTCAAAGGCAGACTTACTATATTGTCCTGTACAGATATATCTGTCTTTCGGTAACCAATAATAAAGCCGTTCTCGAGACTCGGTATATAATTCTCCAACACAAAGCGATACAAGAGTGGATTGCGTAAAGCCAGGCCACCACCATCATGGATAATATTATTACCTTCAAGTAACGCGATACGCGGCAACGTCTGTGTTAAATGCTTGATCGCACGGCGCTGCTGCGAAAGCGACACCATATTATAAGGTGCCGTAACCACTTGCTCCGGCATGCGGTTCATATAAAAATACTGTGCATGCCGAGAAGTCAGATCGAGATAAGTCTCTCCAGGCGTGAGTTTGCTGTTCAGCAAAGTATTCAAACGCGTCAAACGCGCCCAATGCTCACCCTGAATAACTCCAACGCCCAAATTAGGCAACCCTACAGATGCGCCATCGCGCAACTGTCCCACGGAGATTCGTGACGCAACACTCGAGACAAGCATTGAAGGGGATGGCGGGAAAATATTAAGACTGGCACTCACGCCAACAATTAGCAGCACCCATGCTGCTTTTTCTCGCTCTTTGACTAATACCCACAGCGCAATTGGCAAGAGAATTGTCCAGGCCAAAATACCAACGATTCCCGGCCGTGATCCTGCTGCGGGGTCGATACGACCCATGGAATAAGGAATCAACAACAAGGAAAAAAACAGCAATACAAGTGCAGGTAAGAGAAGAGCACGACTGGCATCTGAAATATTACGGTGAATAAATATCAGCACTCCGCAAATCACGGGGACAATGAACCACGACATTCTAACAAGCTCAAATATAAAACCTGAACGAGGCCCCGCACCCCAACTCCGCCCCCAAGGAATACCATAGGCTACTTGGTTAATTGGTCCATTTTCGAGTACATACCTAATCGCATTGAACAACATCGGCACCAAGGGACTGAACACCGCCATTAATAACAAAAGTACCAGAGCCCAACCAATGTCCTTACGGCCATGCCAGATATTGCCAACCTGCCAATAACGCCAGGTCATATAGAGCGCAGCCAATCCAGATGCCACCACCAACAACAGCCCCTGAGGTGGAACACCAAGAATCACTAACGGAGCGGTTACTATCCATATGCCGAGCCATCTAGCCGGCCGAGCCATCAGTTCAGGATGCAACCATAGGCAAATAAACGGCACAAGGTACAACCAGCTCAAGTTTGTAGATTGAGAGAATCCACCGAGATAAAGAATAGAAACAAACGCTAACCCAACACTACCGCTATACCGGTTAAGCGCCAAAAAGGCGAACAACGCCAGCAGCAAGGTGGCTAACCGACTAGCCTCGACAATACTGGAAGCTTTACCGTCGTAAAATAAATGGGACAACAGGCCTGGCAAGTCATCACCAATTACTCCGTGCGCCGGCATATAACCTATATAGGGAATCACTCCCTGCAAATACAACCACCAACCCAGCAGATGCTCACCGAAGTGGTAGTCATCTGGATTGACCTGCGGGGCAATAGTCATACCGGCCTTCAACGCCATCACCAGCGCGAAAAGGGCTATCGGCGAGAGTAAAGCCTTCCAATTCGTCCTTTGGCTACGCATGAACGAAAAGTAGCGCCGCAAAACATCAACAGCACCCCAGATCACCAACGCCACCAGAAGAGCTTTCAACGCTGGCGCAGTGCTGTACTTGGTCAACTCTCCGCTTGGAGTCAGCAACCTAGCCGGATAGAAACACAAAAACAAAAGAGGGAGGCCGAGTTGCCCGATCAGTAATAAGCGTGGCAATACACTAACAACATATCCTGAGCAGGCTGCCATGCCGATCAGCATGAGTGCGAAGCCTAATCCAATTAACGAGTAAGCAAACTTCAAATACCAATCGAGCGCGAGATCATGAAACCAACTCATTGGGAGCCGCCCCATGACCAACGCAACCTCTAAAGGTAAAATCGCAATCAACAGAATACTTAACAACCCCAGCCCGACTACTATTGAGTCGACTCGACGCTTTCTATACAAAAGCGCAGCATGAGCCAGCCCTAGGCCCAACAAGCCAAATAAAGATATACCGAATAGTTTCTTGTCAAACGGCAGACCGACCACGCTCGCGCCCAATGTCGCTATTGCAGGTACCGACCACCATAATAATTGACTGACTAGCCCATCTGCAGTCTCGCTCCCCCACTTAATTTTAATGTTCGTTATCTGTCTACTAAAGAACCAAAAACCGAATAGTAAGACACCAATAAATATCGGCGCGGCAAGCAGATCTTGAATCTTCGTGCCAGCATTCCATGCAATATTGCCAACAATAAAATCTGCATACGACGGAGCAAAAGTTAGCTTCAGACATGCCAATAGCGCCGACATCGCCATGCAACCGGAGGCAACGAGCACAGCAATTCTTTCAACAGTTGAATGTGATAACGATATCGAGGCTTTCACTCGGTCATTTCCTCGCAGGATTGTAGTGACCCGCACAAGCACGAAACAGCACTTCAAGCACCGATAAATTGCCTGTAAAACTACTGATCTTGGTCGGCACTTCACCCTTTGGATAGCGCCGAACTGTCGCCAACTCTACGCAGCGATAGCCCAACTTCGGCGCGCAGTAAGATAGATAAGCCAGTAATTCATAAGTCATAAATACATCACGAAACGGTTCTACTTTCGGGTCTAGCAGCATCTTTCGGCTGTAAGCCCGAAAGCCTTGGGTGGTATCCGTCCACTTAAATCCAGAGAAAAAACTCAACATAGGCGCATGAATAAAACGAATGGCGAAATCCCGCGATTTTGGGGTGTTCTCAGCGACACCTCCCGCCACAAAGCGTGAGGCCTGGACAAAATCCACCCCCTGTTTCAGCGCGTCAATAAAACGCGATATCGCCTCTGGATCATCCTTGTCATTACCATCGATGGTCACAATCCCCTCATAGCCCTGATCAAGCGCAAAGGCGTATGCGCAACGAAGCTGAGCGCTGAGTTTGCCCGGTGCCGTCTTGACCAACAGCCCCCGGACGCCGACCTGCTGCAAGGCATGCAACTCCAGCGAACCATCCGTGCTGCCGCCATCGACAATGATAATGTCAGCCATATTATCGACTTTGAGCGCCGCCATTTTGGCCAGCAGGTTTTTGATTCGCTCCCCTTCATTGATTACCGGGATAACAACGCACCAAGGCTGCTGCCGGCCAAGCCAAAGCGGGGTGTCAAAAGAAGGTACTTGCCACTTTTCGCGCACAGCAGGAGCAATATCAGAAGAAGTCATCATGTTTACCATCAAGCCACGCGAGCTGTAATAAGCCCGACGCCAGCGATTACCAATACGATCCCAACCACTGTCGTCCAGTGGAAAGGCTCACGAAAAAAAATGACCGAAGACAGCGCAACCGTCGCGATTGCACCGGCGGTCAGAACAGGATGCGCCACATTCAGCGGGAGCCGCGCCAAAGCCGCGGCGTAGAGCAAAAAGGCCGCGCCGTATAACCCCAGCCCTATCCAAAAAGGCCAATTAGTCAACGCCGCCATAGGGTCGCTGAACGAGGGGAATTTGCGCGGGGGCATCATGGCCATCTTCACCAGAACACTGGCGGAAGCATTGGAAAGAATGCCGAGAATCAGGATCAGCCACTTCATGCTCATGCGCCCACCTCAACAGCAGTCCTGCGGTAATGCTGCGTCGCCACCTGCAGGGCTCGCTCAATCGACACTAGGTGTGATTCATCCTTGGTCGCCACCATCTCGATGGTGACTACATGAGTGGGCAAGTATTGCGACAAGGCGACAGCCATTTGCCCATGCTCAGTCCCCCCATCGCCCAAAGGCAACAGATCTGGTTCGCTGGCATGTACATGGCCAATCAGCGCGGCACAGTCATGCAGGACCTCCAAAGGGCCCTCGCCATTAATCGTAAGCGCACCAGTATCTAGCTGCATCTGAATGGCGGGATGCGCAACGCACTTCACCACCTGTGCAGTCTCCGCGCTGGTGGTCATGAAGTTAGCGCCATAACAGGTAGGGTTTGGCTCGAGGCAAATAGTCACCCCAGATGCTTGAGCGATATCGCCTAAACGTCGGAAAAAAGGAATCGCCATTTCCAAAGCCTCTTGATCACTCAACCCACTGCGATCACGGTTCTTCGGTGAGCCAAAAACCACTCGATTGCCCCCTAGACCTGCGCCGATACGGCATACAGCAGCCAAGTGCTTTAGCAGGGCGGCCTGGCTTGCGGCGGTGCCAAAGACATTAAGCCCAGTAGTGCCGAACAACAACGCCTGCATGCCGGTGATCTCAATCCCGCGTTCAGCCCACCAGCCTTTGACTTGTGCAATATCCGCATCCGTAGCATTGGCGGGTTCTGGAAAATACTTACCCGGTGCGATATCGATGGCATCAATAGCAAATCGTTGTAGCAGCGTCGCGACCGCGTCGTCTTCAACGGTGTCCCACGCAATATTGGAGATCGCCAACCTCATGCACTCATCTCCGTATCAGTTTTAATCATCAGCGGCTCGGACTGTGCATAAGCCCGCACCGCCATAATCGTTTCGCGGGCGCTGTACTGATAACGGCCCGACGTACCAAATACGTGGGCATGCTTGGTCTGTAGGTCATAGGTAGCGGCAGGGTTGGCCAAGGTATGGGTGAAAGATTTACCGAACCCCTGCAGGGAAACATCGCCCACACTCACGGGCTCGGCCGTAAGGTGAACCAGCTGCAAACCGGCATTGAGTGCCGTTTGAATGTCATACCAAAGATTAACCATCGGATAAAACTGGAACACCCCACGGCTATCAATAGCCTCAAGGTTGTTGTCATTCAAAAAATCGAAGATGACATTCTTGCGCAGCCCCGGGCCAACCAGCCCCGGTAAACGGACAATCAGGTGGCTCGGGAAATGTTCCTCGACAAATGTCTCCAGCAATCGACGATGCAGACCATAAGCATGCAGGCCCGACCGATCGACAAGACTATCTTCGTCAACGCCGATGGGACTTTTAAATACATCCACCGTGCTGATCAAAATAAAGGTTTTGCACTGGATGGTTTTCAGGTGTGCAATCAGCGCCTCGATTTTTTCTCGATCCGCGTCTGGCTCCCGATTGGCAATCCACTTTTGCGCCGGAGCGCCGGCACACACCACCGTATCAAATATTTTATTATCGATATCGCCAATATTGGTTGAGCGATAAAGCGATGTGAAATCTGCTTGTTTAAGCAGGGTGCCGCCCACATAACCCGAATAACCAATAAGGGAATTAAACATACAAAACACCTCTCCGAAGAAATCTAACTATAAGCAGCAACACCAAAGAAACAAAAATTATAAAATTCAAATAGAACGTTGGCGCAAAATACCTAAACTCCATTGACTGCGCAGAAATCATAAATCCCGCATAGTAAAAGTTTGATAAAGAAAAAATACAGAAAAACCTACCAAATGATTCCTTACTAAAATAAAAAACCATAACTACAGACAGCAAAGAAAGTACCAGACTAACCACCGGACGATAAACTAGAGCGCCAAGAAAATCTGCAGAGTTAAAAAAAGACTCCCTAATCATCAACTGATGTGGGCTTTCCCTCCCACCCCAAGCCTTAGTTCTATCGTCAACACCATGCACCCCTCTTCTAATATTTTCCAGCGGTGCGCTAAGCCCATAAACCCGCCCCAAAAAAGAAGCTTTAACTCTTATCCACTCCAGCGGATATTTAGAAATCATTGAAAAATAAAAATTTTTAACCTGAGCACTACCCGCAACAGAAGTGATGCATTGAACTGGAAGTGGCGGACTAGCGTCCCAAAAAATAGAATTTAAAAATCTGTCATTATACCTACTGACTGCTTGCTCCGTACTCCCGCAAAAATCCAGTGCAGAGCCAAGAAACTTGTCATTTTTATTATCTTTCACCACTGAAATAATTTCCCAAGCCATACCCAGCGCTTCCGGTCTAGCACTGCTTCTAAAGTCAGAATTAATAATTAAAACAAATACAGCAGACAAACAAACACTCACGACAGAGTACCATTTAAAGCTATTCGCATATAGAAAAACTAGAACCACGATAACAGGGGCAACAACTATAGAATTCAATCTAATACCAAAAAGAACACACAGCAACCCTGTAAAAATAAAAAAACAAAAATACTTATTAGCGTTAGATTCACCAATGTGAATTATCATAAACCCTATCAATGCAAGGCAAGTAAAAACCAAAGAAGAGTCTGTAAGAATTGCGGGGAATACAAAAAAAATAGGAATAAGGATGGTTGGCAACGCTATAAAAATAAAAACGGATGGTGCCGCCCTTAATAGACATTTGTAAACAGCTAAAACAGAAATGTAAAACAGAACAACTTGTACCAGTGTATAAAGCCCAACTCCGCCGACCGCCCTTATTGAGGACTTTATCAGAAACGACTGCAGTGGGGGAAGAACAGTGAAATTACTGAACGGAAGTCCGCTAGCAATAGCAACTCGAGTTAACCCGTCAGCAGTAGCAATAAATGGATACACCAAAAAAGTCAGCAGCATAGCAAGAAATAAAATCACCGCTATTGAAATTTTTAGAGATACACCCTTACCTATATTTAACCGACAATTAAAACGCAACATCTAACATCTCCAAAACATCGTATATATTGTCAATTTTACCACCCAACACTGAATAACAACCGGGCAATGTTGCGTGTTTTTCAAAAAGAATGGGCCTTCCGTCATCGCTCTCGTTCTTAGCTAAAATGGTTTTAACTTCGAATAACGAGTCCATGTGCTTGGCTTTTAATACCTCCGGAATATAACGCCCCACATCCCTGACCATGCGATCGACACGCGTGGCCTGTTCGTAGTGACGCAGCTTCTCATAAGGGTCAATTCCATTCTGGTCATTCCAATGCAGGTGCGGCGTATAACGTACATGGGAAAGCGTATGCAGTTCACGCGCAGGAAAAGGCATCATCGAGAAAAACGGGCCATCCATCACCGTAATACCCAAACCGCTGAGTGATGCAGGCATCTGCATGAGGGCCATTTCTGTAATTTCTTGCTTGAGGCTGGTACTAACGCCGGGAAAATCACCCTTAAACTGATTAAGGCCGCTATAAGTGCAGTTGAATACATAGCGACAGGTAATTAACTCTTTGCACCCTTGCTGCGTCTCAGTCACTACTTGCAAAGGCGTCTGTGCCCCTTGCGAAATTTCAGTCACCCGTGTGTTGTAGCGGATCTGCACCCCGCACTCTTCAAGTTCACGCGCGGCCCAGCTCGCGAGTTGCGTGGTGTCGAACGCATACTCTTCGACCAGGTACACATCTTCGATCAGGCGCGGCTCAAATAATGCGCGCAACAGCGGATCTGCTGGCTGGATATCAGCCCCAATTTCCCGACAAAAACGCTCGAACTGCTTGGCCGTGACTTTCGAGTTGCGCCGCGCGATAGCGTAAAGCTTGGTGAAGTCTTGCTTCACCGCGAGCGGCCAGTCCCGTACAAATTTAGGTAGGTTTACCCGGCTTCGATAAGCCGTCGTGAAACTGCGCGGGTAGTGATAGCCGTTATGCACACGTGCCTGATTATTGTACGAGGCTCGCATTAGCAATGCCGGCTCACGCTCAACCAGCAGGATGCGTTTAAGGCCACGCTGCTTGGCCAGATACACCGCAATAGCCGCACCGTAGAACCCACCACCAATTATCACAGCATCGTGGCTGGGCTGGCCTGCTTCAAGGTGTGACATCAGGAGGGACGTACAGTGGCCGAGCTTTCCGCCTCGACTGAATCAGGCAGCACTTCTTCGATATTCAGTTTCTCAAGCCGGGTCATGCGGGCACTGGTGAATTCTTGACCCACATGATAAAGCGGGCCCTCATTCGACAGGCTGGCCATGTTCAAAATGTATTCGCCTAGAACCAGTAAAACGAGCGAGATCAGAAAGAACATGCCCGACTGTTGCAACGAAAAGCTAATCCAGCCCGGCGCAACATCGGTTTTTAAAACACCAATCGCAAGTACATAAACGCAGTACACCAGATTGGCAACGGCGCCAAACAAGGAGAGCGAAGTCACCAAACGCATCGGTGCACGCGTGGTCGAGACCAATAAGCGCATACCACGGTCAATGCTCTCACCCAAGCGCTTGGGTCTAGAAGCCTGCGGTGTGGAGCTGTAACTCAGGTACGCCCGCGCGAAACCACCCGTAGCAGGAAGGTGCCTATAAGTCATCGCAGGCTGTGGATGCTGCAAAATGAAGTTGATGACTCGCTTGCTTAGAATGCGGTATTGAGGCGCTTCCTTGGCTAAATGAACCCCATTGAAGCGATTGTAGAGGCTATGAAACACAGCGTTAGCCCCTCGATACGCAAGGCTCTGCGCGGGCTTTTGCGCATTATTAGCAAACACCACATCAGCACCGCTGACCGCTTGATCGAGCATCGTAGGGACAAAGCTAATGTCATCCGCGAGCGGATCAATAACAGCAACGAAGTCACCTAATGCATTCTCCAACCCAACCCATGAGGCAGTGTCCGCATCCACCTCTTTGGTCAGTGCATACACTTGCAAGTTGGCTAACCCTTTTTCGCCAGTTAGACGCTTAAGCACTGCAATACTGTCGTCATCTGAGGCGTTATCCACCACGATCAACTCATAATCACCAACGATATCTGCGATGACAGCGGTGGCATCAGACAATATATTTTCAAGATTATCTGATTGGTTGCGCACTACAAATACAACGGACAAAAAGCAGGGAAAGAAGGCCATATTTAACTCGCTCAGAAAAACACCAGACTTGCGCATTACACTTAGGACTTGCGCTTGGAAAATAACTAAAAATTGCGAACTCAAATTAGCAGAAGCGAATTAGCATTGTACGAAGTAAATCTATTCTCTTTCGCGCCAAACTCACGATAGTGCCGATACGGATTATCTCCAGCAAGCAACACATCCTTATTAATCAGCAAATACATCAAAGGATCAAACGACTCCGTAGTTAGTGGAATATTTTCTTTATCGATGTAGCTATAAAAAGCATCAAGCCCAAGGCCTAATTTTTTAATCTCGCATAGCGCCACACCTAACAACCGAATCAAATCCGACCACTCAAAATCCAATTTCACCGCATCATCTGAAGATCTAATTAACTCACAGTCATCCAGACCAGAGCCAACCAGAATATTAACAACCCTCAGAACATATTCATTCGAAATACCAGAATCGACAACCAACTTTAAAAACTCTTCACGACAATTAATTTTCGCGACTTTAGATTTAAAGTCAAGATCCGGCCTCGACGAGGCCCAAGCCTTACAGACAGCTAAAGATAAATCCTTACTCTCAAATACAGAGTTTATCAGTCGCAGCAACTCAAGCTCCAGATCACTCAAGCCTCGATTAACTTTAACCCCATCAAACCCACTTGAAAGAGAAGGATTCTCTCCAATTGAAATCAAAAAATCCTCAAGCACACCTCCCCTATCATAAACCACTATCTCCCCATCAAAATATCGCTCCAACTTATTCAAACCTAAAATCACTTCACCACAGTATTCACGGACAAAGTTTTTATCATATCCAAAACACGCCCCAGTGTCTTTTACAATCTGCTGATAAGCCGATTTGCACACTTCATCAAGAGGCCGAACAACAATCAAAGGAACTACTTCTCTTGCATAACGCAAAAGCTCTTCTTTAAGATCATTAAAGTCGCCAGCACTAATCAACCAAAATTCTTCACTGGATATAAGCACTGCTGATTTGTTCGGATTTGAAATTTCAAACAACCTATCGACATGCGCTTTCAGACTACCGACAGACGCACCCCCGTCTTGCCCCCGAATCAAAAAGTCAGCTATTAGTTGTCCATTTCCTGTCTGACTACTGAAATCCTCAACAGTCCCTGAAGTCAATGGATAATCAACATCAGCAAGCATACCCCCAGCAGACAACTTATTAAGACAATGCTGGATATAAGAAGACCCTGTCTTATGCATGCCAATATGAATATATATTTTTTCAAACATACTCAAATCAATCCTCGCATAAAAGCAGCCAGCTTCCAGCCTGTTAAAACACTGCCACCGAAGGGTCTCGAGTACATAATACGGCGAAAACTCTCTTGCTGACTCGCATCGAGGTCACCCGTTACTTTCTCAATATCTCGCGAATTGAACATGCCACGATAGATACCGTCTAATTTTATTAAAGGTAAACCGATTTTGTGCAGAAAAGTATTGCTTTGATGTATCTGCGAACCACGAGCAAAGCAATCGACAAACAGGGCTACAACCTCGTCCCTTACTGTCGCGCTGAGATTTGCGCCTACGGCAGCTGAGTTATTGAGCGAATTACATATATAATCTTCGAGCTCAAATACCGAACCTACATACTGTGTATTCACTACTGACAGATCGCTGCCTTCCAAGCTGACACTAACGTCTGCAATTGTGGCTGAACTGTGTACATAATTAGCAGCAAAGGTCTTAACAACTGCGGCAAATGAAAACCTTGGCCAATCGACCAAATCAGAACTCCGCGACAGGTTTGCCACACCATCTAAAATAACAGGATTGGACTTTAGCACCTTAGCCACGTGCGCCGTGTCGTATAACGAGCGAAAACCTTCTAAATGACTTACCGTACTCTTCAGCACTTTAGACAGCTTCATTTCACCCGTTTTTATTACAAGCGGACGTATGTCACTGCACTTATAGTTCCGCCAATAATTCTTTAATTTTTTATGATTGAGTACTGAGTGACTCATAGCAATACAAAATGAACCTAGATGATGCTCTATTTCAAAGTTTTCAGTAGATCCAAGCACTTCGACGCTGGAAACAAACATATCTTGCAAGAAGCTAGATATATGCTTACTACTGAAAAACAAACTGTCATTGATCATCAGCAATCGAGGGCACTTTCCCGCAAGGTCTTGGTTGTACATGTAGTTAAAACCAGACTTATAACTGCCGAAGTCTCGACCAAAATTATAGCGTTCGATATAGCAATCCATGACCTCACGATAATCATCGGGACTGCCCAGCTTCAGGGTATTAACCCCAACCACATAAATACCCAACGTTCGAGCAGCGCTCATTGCGGCCACTACGTCGTCGCGAATGCGACCTTTTTGATACAAGGCCATTAGCATGATTTTTTGCCCAGCATAGGGCTTGGCGAAACGAATCTGGTCCTTTTTGCCCCAGCTTTTAATTTTGCTAAGGTTCGACTGCCATGCAATATAGGTGTACGCGGCTGGATACATCAGTCGATTTTTCAGTTGATCTACTAACTTCATTTAATGATCCAGATAATATTTGTTACTTACCATAACCAGCACGCCGCTTTAGTAACAGACTGCACGGTAATGATTTGATAATTATTTATCAGCAGCACGAGAAGCTCGGCCTCTTCTCGCCCTCCAGTACTTACAGTACTAATTGACAAGCAATACCTTAGGGGTTTTGCACACCACTACACTGTTGCTAAGCGGCATTTCTAATCTAATGCCATAAGTACCCTTAGCCAAAGTTGAAACATCGGCATTGAGTACGAAACCTGACTTAAGAAATGCATCTTGCTGAGTGGCCTTAACCACATCGTGACGCTCACTTCGTTGAGCACCTGAAAAAACATAAGACACGCCTTTTGTATCGGCCAGCACCACATTCAGAGTTTCAGGAGTTGTGTTGCTGTTGCTATCTGCTGCCCAGCCCCGAAAGTCGGCCTTGCCAGTCTTGGTTTCCATTACTGGGGCGTTCACACCATTAATAGAATCGAGAGCGCATAGGTTGCTTGCCTGCCGAGGGGCGTGTTTCGCTGCAGTTTCCTGCTCCTGACCGCAACCGCTTAACAGGGTCAGTGCTAATGCGGGAATGAGTGCAACAACTTTTTTATCCTTAAACATATCTATATTCCTTATTACTAGGTTGATAACGACTTGGCTTGCATAATTTGGTCGTACATATTTAGGGTTTGTTCTAGCGTCTCACCTTTAAACAAGGCGCCTTGATTCAATATCACGCAGCGATCACACAGACTGGCAATTTGCTCGCGCGAATGCGACACCAGCACAACTGTTTGGCCGGCGGCGATTTTTTGCATCATGGTGCGCTCGGCTTTTTTCTTGAAGTGGGCATCGCCTACGCTGAGTACCTCATCGACGAGCAGTACGTCTGGGCTGATTACGGTGCTGATGGCAAAGCCTAGGCGCGAGGCCATGCCGCTTGAGTAGGTGCGTACGGGCTCGTCAAAGAATTCATTCAGTTCGGCATATTCCTTAACCTCATCCAGTCGCTGCAGTACATCCTTGCGACTGTAGCCAAGTAACATGCCGCCAAACAGGGCGTTGTCACGGCCACTGAGATCAGCGTCAAAACCGGCCTGCAAGGCTAATAATGCCACTGATGCGCGATGGTTAATCAGCTGCCCACTGTCTGGGCGCAAGGCTCCAGACATGATTTTAAGCAGGGTTGACTTGCCAGCGCCGTTGGCACCCAAAACGCCCAAGGTTTCACCGGCGCGTACATCTAGCGACACGCCCTTAAGCGGCTCAACATAGCCACTCTTGCTGGCTTTGCCACTCATTTTGAAGCGCACCCCGACATTCTCCAGGGACAGAAAAACCCTAGGCATCAACTCATACCTCGCCGCACAAAATTACGTCTGTGATGTTTGTAAACGACATAATTAACAGCCAGTAACACCACCGACACCAATGCGACATAGCCGAGGCCAATGATATCTGGCGAGCGGCCTTCCATGATCACATCTCGATACGCGCCTATGACTACAGCCAGCGGATTGTACTCAAGCCATTGGCCGATACGCCCCGGCATCGAGCGGTAATCGAAAATCACCCCGGATAAGAACATCAGCAGGGTCAAACCAGTGCTTACGAGATTTGCCAAGTCACGAAAAAAAGGAATGATTGCCGCCAGCAGTAAACCCAACGCAATGGTTAGCAATAACTGAACCAAGAGGACGCTCGGCAGCCAGAGCAAACTCCAGCTAATGGTTTTTACATCAGTTGCCATACCCAGCGCTAATACAAATAGCAATGCCGGTAGTTGCTTAAACGTGGACTGCACAATACTCACCAACGGAAAAAACACCGGCGATATATTGCTATTGAGCATCAGCGCTTGCCCACCAATAATGCTAGTAGCACTGGTTGATATTGCTTTGGCAAACCACATCCAGGGCACCAAGCCACACAATAAGAACAGGCCGTAGTTTTCTACCCCTGCATTAAGCAGCCGCCCAAACAAGAAGTAGTAAATTACCAAATGCAACAATGGTTCGATAACGACCCAAGCATAATTTAGGTGCGTACGAGAGGTCTCAGCCTTCAAGCTCAATAGCGCTTTAGTGTTCACCAGCTGGATAAAATGCAACAACCCATGCTTCCCCTTGCGCGCAGTTATTGGCTGGGCCAGTTGTACCTGCGGGGTGAGCAGTTCTAAGCCATATTGGGCGGCGAGGCGATAACGTCTGGCTTCGACTGTTTTACCCTGTTGTTTGTAGGCCTCTGCCAACTGCGTATACGCGCGGGTATGCTCAGGTTTGCTTGCAATCACTTGTAGCCAGCGTTGTTCGGCCTGCGGCCAATCTTGGCTTTTCTCGGCCAGTTCGGCGAACTGCAACTGCGGCTCAATGCGCCCGTTAGCGTGCTGGCGGGCCAGGCGATTAAAATCTTCGGCGCTGTCGATATTGCCTAGCGTGAGTTCTAAATCAGCTGATTTGCAAAGCAATATCCAGTGATTAGGGCAATTCAGACGGCCTTGGGCAAGATGATCGCGCTCCAGATTAAACTCATGTTGCAAGCGTGCCCATTCAGCACTAATAAGCCAAGTATCGGCAAGTTGAGCATAATGCTCTCGCGCGTAAGTCAGCAGGTCTCCCGCTGCAGCCATATCGCCTTGCCGCATCAGGCTAATAGCTCCCTGCGTCCAAGGGGCGGGATGCCCTTGGTACTGGTCGCGATATAGCCGCCAGAGTGCAGAAGCCTCTGGCCAACTGCCCTCTCGCATAGGCTTGAGCGCCAACTCAAACGCGGTGGCTGGGGGCAGTAATTCAGTCTTCAACATGGGGCTCTCGGCATCGCTCAGTAGAGGTCAGCATCTGACAAGGACTTGCCTTGTTGGTCCTTGGCGGACAATGCTGGCGGCGTATCGAAAGGCCACTGGATTGCGATTTGCGGGTCGTTCCAGATAATGCAGCGCTCGTGTTCAGGGGCGTAGTAGTCGGTGGTTTTATAGAGAAACTCGGCGCTGTCAGAGAGCACTACAAAGCCATGCGCGAAACCTTCCGGCACCCAGAGCTGATGTTTGTTCTCTGCACTTAAATGCGCGCCGACCCACTGCCCAAAGGTTACAGAGTTTTTGCGGATATCCACTGCAACATCGAACACTTCGCCTTCCGTCACCCGCACCAATTTGCCCTGGGGCTGTTGCACTTGGTAATGCAGGCCGCGGAGCACACCTTTGACCGAGCGCGAGTGATTGTCTTGAACGAACTGCACGCTGCGACCAAGCGCCTCTTCAAAATGGCGATGATTGAAGCTTTCGTAGAAAAAACCGCGCTCATCGCCAAATACTTTAGGTTCGAAAAGCACTACGTCTGTAATGGCTAATGGAATGGCTTTCATTAGTAAATGGTCTCTTGTAGCAATCGCTTGAGGTACTGGCCGTAGCCATTTTTAGCGAGTGGCGCTGCCAGCTGCTCAAGCTGCTCGGCAGTGATCCATTGTTGCCGGAAAGCGATTTCTTCCGGGCAGGCCACTTTAAGGCCCTGACGATGCTCAAGGATGGCGATGAAGTGGCCGGCCTCTAATAACGACTCATGAGTGCCGGTGTCGAGCCAGGCGTAACCACGGCCCATGATCTCTACCGATAGGTTGCCTTGTTCGAGATACACGCGATTAAGATCAGTGATTTCTAGCTCGCCACGGGGCGATGGTTTAACGCTCTTGGCGATGTCGACAACTTGATTGTCGTAGAAGTACAGGCCCGTCACTGCGTAATTAGATTTAGGCTGAAGAGGCTTTTCTTCTAGGCTGATGGCCTTGCCCGCGCCATCAAACTCGACCACACCGTAACGCTCGGGATCGTGCACGTGATAAGCGAAGACGCTCGCACCTTCTTGCCGCACCATGGCGCTTTGCAGCAGCTCATTAAAATGATGGCCGTGGTAAATGTTGTCGCCCAACACCAAGGCCGACAGGTCGTTACCGATAAAGTCCTCACCAATCAAAAAGGCCTGCGCCAAGCCATCCGGCGAGGCTTGCACGGCGTAACTGATATTCAGCCCCCAGCGCGCACCGTCACCGAGCAGCTGCTCGAAGCGCGGCGTGTCTTGTGGCGTGGAAATGATCAGAATGTCGCGAATGCCCGCCAACATTAAAGTGGTCAGCGGGTAGTAAATCATCGGCTTGTCGTACACCGGCAGCAGCTGCTTGGAAATCGCCAAGGTGGCCGGGTGCAAACGGGTACCGGAACCGCCTGCGAGGATGATGCCTTTACGCTTAATCATTGAGTTGTCTCCAACACTTCGGTGAGCATCCGTGCCACCCCCGACCGCCAGTGCGGCAGTTGCAGGGCGAAGGCCTTTTGCAGTTTCTGGGTATTGAGTCGCGAGTTGGCCGGGCGCTTAGCCGGTGTCGGGTAAGCACTGCTGGCAATCGCGCCGACTTGCGCGGCAGGCACTTTAAGTAGCACACCCGCCGCCGCAGCTTGCTCGAGCACAAAGCAGGCATAAGCATGCCAGCTGGTCTCGCCCGCGGCCGCCAAGTGATACAGACCACCTAATTGCGGTTGCTGACGCACAGCGCGGATAGCATGGGCACTGACATCAGCCAGTAGCTCAGCGCCGGTCGGCGCGCCAAATTGATCGTCGATTACATTCAGGCTGTCGCGTTCGCTGGCCAGACGCAGCATGGTTTTAGCAAAGTTATTGCCGCGCGCGGCGTACACCCAACTGGTGCGCAGAATCAGGTGCAGACAACCGCTGGCCAGAATCGCCTGCTCGCCGGCCAGCTTGCTGGCGCCGTACTGATTCAACGGCGCCACGGCATCGTCCTCGCGCCAAGGCTGCTGGCCGTCACCGGCAAACACATAATCGGTTGAATAGTGCACCAACAAGCTGCCCAGTTGCTGAGCTTCGCGAGCCAGCACGGCGACCGCCTCGGCATTCACCCGCTGAGCTTGCTCGGGCTCGCTTTCGGCCTTGTCCACGGCGGTATAGGCGGCGGCATTGACGATCACATCAGGGGCGAAGCGTTGCATCGTCACAGCCAAGCCATCGAGATCATTTAAATCGCCACAGTAGTCGTGGCTTTTTGAGTCCAGCGCCAGCAACTCGCCCAAAGGCGCCAGGCTGCGCTGCAGCTCCCAACCGACCTGACCGTTTTTACCCAACAGCAGAATCTTCATGCATTGCGCCCGGCGTAGTTCTTCTCCACCCATTCGCGGTAGCTACCGGACTGGATATTGGCGACCCAAGGTTGATTGTCTAAGTACCACTGCACGGTTTTGCGGATGCCGGTTTCGAAGGTTTCTGCCGGCTTCCAGCCCAGCTCATCGGCGAGTTTCGTCGCATCAATGGCATAACGGCGGTCATGGCCGGGCCGATCGGTGACGTAGGCAATTTGCTGCTGATACGGCTGGCCATCGGCGCGCGGGCGTAACTCGTCGAGCAGCGCGCAAACGGTGTGCACGATGTCCAGATTGGGCTTCTCGTTCCAACCGCCAACGTTGTACACCTCGCCCACCGTGCCGGCTTCCAGCACCCGGCGGATCGCGCTGCAGTGGTCTTTCACATACAGCCAATCGCGAATTTGCTGGCCGTCGCCGTACACCGGTAAATCTTTACCGGCCAAGGCATTGACGATCATCAACGGGATTAGTTTTTCCGGAAAGTGGTACGGCCCGTAGTTGTTCGAGCAGTTGGTGGTCAGCACCGGCAAACCATAGGTGTGATGGTAAGCGCGCACCAAGTGGTCACTGGCGGCCTTGCTGGCCGAGTAAGGACTGTTGGGCTCGTACTGATGGTGCTCGTTAAACGCCGGCTCATTTTTGCCCAGCGAGCCGTAAACCTCGTCGGTCGACACATGCAGAAAGCGAAAAGCCTGCTGCGCATCAGGCGCAAGGCCCTTCCAGTGAGCGCGTACGGCTTCCAACAGACGGAAGGTGCCGACGATATTGGTCTCGATAAAGTCTTCCGGACCATGAATCGAGCGATCGACATGCGACTCGGCCGCAAAATTGACAATCGCCCGCGGCTGATGCTCGGCCAGCAAACGCTCGATTAAGGCTGAGTCGCCAATATCGCCGTGCACAAACAAATGCCGTGCATCGCCGTCTAAGCTGTTGAGGTTTTCTAGATTGCCGGCGTAGGTCAGCTTGTCTAGGTTGATCACCCGCTCATCGGACTGCGCCAGCCAATCCAAAACAAAGTTCGCACCAATAAAGCCGGCGCCGCCAGTCACTAAAATAGTCATGGATTTAAATCTTTTTCAGTAAGGTTGCGAGTATTAGCCCTAGATTTCCAAGCAGGGTTTGCCTGTACAAACCTGCGCGTTTGAAGCTTAAGATTCTTGCTAGAAGTTTTTGACTGCGCGCAGCTTTGAATTGGGCAAGGGTCGCTTGATGCTCCGCGGCCAGCCGGTGGTGCATTGTTTCAAGTGCATAGATGCACTGAGCATTCCACTCATAGAAACGGCCTTGAAAAATCATGCGTATGCGCAGGGCTCGCGCCGCCCAACTAGAGTTGCTACCCACTAGGTTTTCAGCATGCTGACGGTACAGCACCATTGGCTCAGGATCGTAATGAACCACACCGCCAGCACCGGAAATTAGCTGATAGGCCCACCAATCGTGAGAAGGTACGCTAAGACTATCGCCCGCCTCTTGCAGCAGGGCGCGGGCAGCCTGATTGAAAACCATGGTGTTACCACCACCAATATTTTGAACCAGTGCATTTGAGAAATGCGGCGCGAGGCAAAACTTGGGGGAGCGCCCACACACCTGGCCCGACTCACAGATCAGCTCAGTGCGGCCACAGTAAAGTGCTGGAGTATGGCGCGGGATTGTTTGTAGCCAGGCTAGCGCTCTCTGGAGTTTATCTCTCTTCCAAACATCGTCCTGATCCGACCAAGCGTAGAAATCTGCTTGTATGTCAGTTCGGCAGGTCAAGGATAGAAAATTGGCTACGAAACCTCGCTGAGGTCCCTCGACTACGTGTAAACGCCCAACTCCGCATTGAGCTTTAAAGGCTTGCAGCAGCTCCAAAGTGCCATCTTTAGATCCGTCGTCAGAGACATGGAGAGTCCAGTTACGATGCGTCTGTTGCTCAAAAGAACTCAGCTGCTCAGCAAGAAATGGCGCGCCATCATAGGTGCACATCAGCACCGCAACGCTTGCTACGCTGCAGTCTCTAAGCTGAACGCTTGCCGTAGCAACCGTCGCACTTGAAGCCAATAGACGCACAAAAAATCCCTTTTAAAATGCAAAACCCGCTCAAAGAGGTGAGGTAGTGGATTCGACGACTGAGCCTGCAAACGTGCAGCGTGCAGAATAGTAACATTAAATCGCCATGTTTTATGTACGTCCGGTCAGATTCGAGCCTCGCACACAAGCGACTGCATGGCAGAAACCTGATTAATTCAAGATACAGGGAATCTTGACGCGCGAATCTTCACTGAAAACCATCAGGTGTGCTCTTCCTTATGCAATGCGCTAGTTGTGTTGCACCAAAATATCGGCGGCATCATCAACCCCACTAGACCGCACCTTTAGTAACCGACTTCTTTTTGATGTCGAAAGGCCAATACATAAACAGCGTCATCCGCACGCTCATGCCGATAGAGCGCCACATAACCCGAATCACCGAACTCGATGATCAGCTCACGCAATTCCGGCAACTCTGGGAATGGGCGACCGACTTCCGGGCCTTCTTCCAATCGCGCGAATTGTCGCTCAATCGCCTGGGCCGCTCGCCGAGCAATCTGCGGGCCTTTCTCGATAAGAAACTGACGACAACGCTCCAGCCCTTGTGCAGCACCTTCAGTGATAATTGCTCGTGGCACTTGGGAAGCTCCGCCTCAGCCTCAGTACCCCAGGTATTGAGCCAGGCCCGAGTTTCTTGGCCGGTCAGATGCCTACCTGTTTCCTGATACGCTGCCCACGACGCCAAAGCTTCCTGCTTGAAACTCTCGCGGGCTTCTTCGCGCTCAACGTACTGCGCTATCGCTTCGCGCATAATCCAGTGAGACGAACGTTGACGCAGACCAGCCAAATGCTGAATGCGATTCTTCAACTCGTCATCAATCTTGATAGAAGTGGCCATAGCCGAACCCTCGTTATCTAAAGGTATTACCTTTTGATAAGGTATCAGTCACCCAGCACATCTGTCCATGCTCTTAGAGGACGATGTCACGCAGAGCATGGATGGGGGGACATGTGGGGGGACAAAGATTCTCATAAATAATAAATCTATAAAAATCAATACATTGGATATTAAAAAACGCCGCCCACAAGCCGGCTTTTTAACGCCCGCAAAAAACCAACCCCGTAAAAAACAAAGACCTTTCCCACACGACTTTCCCTAGCTTAATGAGAAGAAGTCTCATTATACTCTGCGCCCCGGTTCTGCCCGAGCATAGGAAAGTGCTGCCGTGCTGGAAAAACTGTTCATCCAACATTCGCCCTCCCTGCATCGCTACCTTCTGCGTAAAAAGTGCACGCCCAGCCTGGCGTCGGACCTGGTGCAGGAGACGTTTTTGCGGATTGCGCAGTTGGAAAACTTCGAGCGCATTCTGGGCAGCCCTTCCTACCTGTTTCGGGTCGCGCACAATTTGTTGATCGATCACCATCGCCGTTATGGCGAAAAGCGCTTCGATAACGACGCCGAACATTTTTTAGGCACCTTGGTGGACGAAGTCAGTTGCCCTGAATCCCAGGCCTTGGGCGCCCTGGAGCTGGAGCATCTAGAGAACCTGTTGGCGCGGTTACCACAGCGCACGCGGGATGTGTTCATGCTGTGCCGGGTCGAGGGCATGACGTATAAGGAAGCCGCGCACTATTTACGGATTTCCACCAGCTCTGTACAAAAGCACATGGCTACGGCACTGGCCAAGATGGGCCGGGCCCTCGATCCGGGTTAGGCCACGGCCCCGGACACTATAAAAAGCCAGAAGGTAACCAGACCCCACCGTGAATGTTTCTCCACAGCCTATCGACCCGGTTGAGCGCAAGGCTGCCGACTGGGTGCTGCGTCATCGCCAGGGGCAGCTTTCGGCGCGTGAGCAACAAGCCTTTCGCCGCTGGCTGGCGGCCGACCCTGCACATGCGGCCGCCGCCGAGCGCGCCGACCGTGCCTGGCAGGCCACCGGCCAACTCAAACAGCGCCCAGGTTATGTGCGGCCGCCGCGCCCCTCCGGCCCCGGTGCCTGGTTGCAAAGCCTGCTGCACGCGCCGCTGCTCACCGGCAGCGGCATGGCGGCGCTGGCCTTGGGTTGCTGGCTGCTGCTGGCCCCGCCCTTCTGGGTGCAATCGTTGGGCAGCGACTACCACACCGGTTTCGGCGAAACCCGCCAGATCACCTTGGCCGACGGTAGCCAGGTGGAACTGGGCAGCCGCAGCCTGTTGACCCTCGCCTACGACGAGCAGACCCGCTTGGTGCGCCTGACCCACGGCGAGGCAGTATTCACCCCCGCGCCCGTCACTGAGCAGGAGCGCCGCCCCTTTACCGTGCAGGCCCCCGGCGCCACCATCACCGCCCGCGGCACCCGTTACCTGGTGGGCGTTGGTGCAGATCGCGACGGCTGGGTCGGCGTTTTGCAGCACCGGGTTGAGGTCAACCTGGTGCATCACGAACTGGACGACATGGCCGCTTCCGCGCTGCTGGAACAGGGCAACAGCCTGCGCTTCGGCCCGAAGCAAGGCCTGGTGCCCCTGGCTGTCAGCCCCGAAGAACTGGCCAGTTGGCAGGACGGGCGCCTAGTGCTGCGCCGCGAAACCCTGGCCGATGCCGCCGTGCGCATCAACCGCTATCGCCCAGGCCTGGTGTTGGTCAAGGGTGAGGCGCTGCGCAATGTGCGGGTCAGCGCGGTGATGCGCCTGGACAACCTCGACGACGCCCTCAAACACCTGGCCGCCCAGGCCCGCGCGCGCATTGTCGAACTGCCCGGGCTGACGCTGATCTACTGAGCCGCCGCGTTAAAAAAACAAAAACACATATAAATCATCGCAGATAGATCATATCGATCTATTTCGTTTTGCCCGCTCGCGCGTTTCTACTAGATGTAAATCAATCTTATTTGTATCTAGTGAGGCCGATGTTGCAGATGCGTGCGAACAACAAGAAGCGCCTAGCGCCCAAACGTAGCGGGCTGAGCCTGGCGATCCAACTGGCCGCACTGGCCCTGATCGCCAGCGCCGCCGATATCCGCGCCGTGCAGGCCAACCCGGGCGCAGGAGCCGCCCACAGCGAGCTGGCCGACCGCTACCACGACTTCAACGTGCCCGCCCAAGCCCTGGACGACGCGCTGGTGCTGCTGGCCCGCCAGGCTGGCGCCGAGCTGTACATGGGCAGCAGCGATTTTGCGGGTGCCTATGCCCACCCGGTACAGGGCCGGCTCTCCCTCGACGCCGCGCTGCAACAACTGCTGGGCGACCAAGGCGTCACCTACAGCCTGGGCGGGCAAGCCGAACGGCCGATCATCCAGTTGCGCGGCAAGGGCGAGACCTCCGGGCTGGAGGGCGACCTGCAACCGACCTACGTTTATGGCCTGCAAGCCAAGCAGTCGCGCGACGAAAAAGGCTACAACGACATCTACGATCAGGACCTCTCCACCGTCTACGCCGGCAAGGAGCAGATCGAACGCTACAAAGGCGCCGCCCCCGCCGACCTGTTCAAGGGCATGCTCAACGTCTACAGCGGCGACGCCCGCAACAGCGGCGCCCTGGACCCCAACATCCGCGGCATCCAGGGCCCGGGCCGCGTGCCGCTGACCATCGACGGCACCGAGCAGGCCCTGACCGTGTACCGCGGCTACATGGGTGCCAACAACCGCAACTACATCGACCCCAACCTCATCGGCAGCATCAAGGTCATCAAAGGCCCGAGCCTGGAGCGCAACGTCTATTCCGGCGTGGGTGGCGCGGTGGTGGCCAGCACCCTGAACGTCGACGATATCCTCAAGGAAGGCCGCGAGTACGGCGGCGAATTCAAGATCGAGGGCAGCAACAACTCGGTCTCGCCCAAGTTGCCCACCCTGATGACCGGGCAGATGCCCAGCCCCGACTACCAGTATTTCCCCATCAGTTCCTACTACGACCCGTCGCTGTACAAGAACCCGCGCACCAGTAGCAGCAATGGCCTGCTCTCCAGCGACGACTACGCCTACCGCCTCGCCCTGGGCACGCGCCAGGAAAAATTCGAACTGCTGACCGCCTACGCCTACCGGGAAAAAGGCAACCACTACGCGGGCAAGGAAAAGAGCGACTTCTATGCCAGCGGCAAAAAGGTCAATGGCTACTGGGACTACATCCCCAACCTGGCCACCATCTACAAACCGGGCGACGAAGTGCCCAACACTTCCAGCAAGATGGAATCGTGGCTGGGCAAGGCCAAACTCAAGATCGACGAAGGCCAGTCCCTGGAGTTCGGCTACCGCGACACCAATGCCCTGTACGGTGAAATCCTGCCCTCGCGCATCTCGTTCTTCTCCCCCGGCACCCAATACGACGCCGCCACCCACGGCGTGCCGCAATGGCCCCTCAGCCATGTGAAAAGCAAGGCCTACAACCTGGAATACAACCTCAAACCCGAGGGCAACCCCTGGGTAGACCTGTACGCCAACCTCTGGGCCACCAACACCCGCAGCGACACCTACAGCAGCGGTGGCATACCCAACCAAACCACCATCGCCGACCCGGTGTTCCGCAATACCGCCCTCTCCAACGCCAAGCACGACCGGGTTGGCCTGACCATGAGCAACAAACTCAAACTGCTGGACAGCCTCGACCTGACGTTGGGCGGCAGCTACCAGCATGAAAAATTGGGCTCCAACGACAACTACAACGACGTGATGATTTTCGACACCCTGCGCATGTACCCCCGGGCCGGGCGCCGGGCCGAACAGGAATACAACTTCAACTTCGATTGGCGGCCTGTCAGCTTTGCCCGCTTCAATGCCGGGATGCGTTATTCGTCGTATTGGGCGTTTGACGATTACTTGAAAGAGACTCAGGACAAGAGTGGTGAGACGACTCAAATTGTCTCTAAAGGCCAACAAGTGGCTTACACCACCCGAAAGACCCTGACGGATGCAGAGTGGCAAGCATCGGTCGATGAAAAAATCGAGAACATTAATCTTGTATCGGAACTATTTGGCTTCACCGAGGAAGAGCGTTTAAGTTCCATAGAACAAGCCAAGAAAGACACGCCACGCATTGAGGACACTCAACACCTGACAGATTGGGCACACGATGGAAAAGGCCGCTATGCCCGTGGCAACAACCCGTGCATTAACCTGAAAAAATCAGGTGAGAATATTGTTTCATGCGCCGCTTATGAGTATGGCTACGGCGCCGTGGACAAAGATGGCAAGCCCCTTAATGAAAAGAAGGACGCCCGCGCAAAACATCAAAAAGATCATGGGTGGACCCCGACACTTTCGGCCACTTTCTATACGTCCGAAAATGGCCGGGTCTATCTTCGCTACAGCGAAGCCCTTCGCTACCCGAGCATGTTTGAAAGCACCATCGGTTTTTCCTCCTCCCTCAACCCGTGGGGCCTTGAGCCCGAACATGCCCATAACTACGAGGCCGCCTACGTCCACAACCTGGCGGGCCTGGGCGGCAGTGAAACCGCCGATATCAAGCTCAGTTACTACCACAACACCACCAAGAACGTGATCGAGCGCAGCCCGCAGATGCGCTTCTCCAACCTGGAGAAGCAGACCACTGCGGGGGTGGAATTGCAGGGCCGCTACGACAATGGCCGGGTGTTTACCGACCTGAGTATCGGCCACGTACTGAAGAACAAAGTCTGCGATGAAAATTCGGCGGTCATGATTAGCAATGACGGCAGCACCCCCAACTGTGTGGATGACGGCTTTGTCGGCGGCTATTTGGTGGGCATGGCTATGCCCGAGTGGTCGGCCAACCTGGGCCTGGGTGCGCGATTCCTTGAACGCAAACTGGAAGTGGGCGGGCGGGCCATTTATTACCGCCAACATGAAAGCAAGTTCTACGACAACTATAAAAACAGCGCCATGGTCAGCTATTACCTGAACACACCCATGTCCTGGGACAAGATCGTCACCTATGACGCCTATATCAATTACAAGTTGACCGACGATGCCTCCATCGAACTGACCGGCACCAACTTGAGCAACCTGTATTACATCGACCCCCTCACCCGCTCGGCCATGCCGGCACCGGGGCGAACCTTAAAACTCGGCTTTACCACTACGTTCTAACCTGCGAGGTATGTCATGGGCGGCTGAAAAGAGAGTCGGCAAATGCTTGACGTGTTGAATTAATTTAAATCACTCAATGGATAATGAAATGAAATCTTTTAACTGCACAGTATTGGCATTGGCACTTCTTGGTTTGACTGGCGTTGCTCAGGCAGACAGCGCCTCGGGGCAAAGTTACACCGGCACTATCGTTGTAGGCGGTACTGGCGCCACATCGCCCAATCACCCAAGCTCACCTGGCCAGCCTGCGGTGGGGGTGCTGGCCTTCTACGGCGGCGCAAAAGTTCCGTTCAGCGGCCTCAAAGGGATGGTGGCAACCGACACCAATGGCGTCACCACCATCACCCCCGCCATGATGCCGGCCTCCCACTCGGCGCTGGGCAACTTCGACTTCAAACAGGTTGCGGCCCAACAGGTTTACTACGGTGAGTGGTCGCAAAACGGCGCCACCAACGACCCGACTCGCGTTGTCTACTACTCCGGCGACACCGCCGGCCGCGTGCTGCCGACCACCAACGTGACCTACGCGGTACAGGGCATCAACAACTACTCCGGCGCCAACCTGCTGTCCGGCGACCTGACCGCTACCTTCGGCACCGCAGCGCCGAAATTGACCGGTTCGCTGGCCAACAGCGCATTGAAAGTTCAACTGTCCGCCAACATCGATACCGCCACCGCCAGCTTTAACGGCGCGGCAGTCGGGCAAAACCTCGCCACCGGCGCAGCACCGATCGTTGGCACCACCACCGGCAGCTTCTTCGGCGCCGGCGCCAACGCGTCCCTGGCCGGTATCGCCAAGTTCGCCGACCGCAACTACGACACCGCTTTCGGTGGCGTGCGTAAGTAAGCCAAGCCTCACCGTTTGAAGTTGCACCACAGAGCAAGTGCCTGAACTTCCGGGCACTTGCTTTTGGCGTTTTAGAACGACCCCGAGAGCGCAGTAATGCCCCCATTTCCTTGCATGCGATGCTTAACCCTTCTCCTGCTGCTCATGTCCCTGGTGCTGCTCGCGGCCCCGGCGATGAGTGCCGACCAGGACACCAACCTGCGCCTGAACCAAACCATCGAATACCGCGCCAATGAACAAGAGCGCGAGTTGCTCAAGGATGAACAGCCCAATGGCCACGACGCGCCGCTGCTGACCATCGACGGCCAGACCTACAGCGTGGGCAACAACCTCGATGAACTGGGCCGCGCGCTGTACCTGTCCATCGAGCGTCGCCAGTGGGCGGCGGCGGCCGAGTACCTCAAGCGCTACAGCGCCCTGCCCGGCCACGACGCCATGCTGGTGGCCTACGCCAATGGCGCACTGGCGCGCAACGACGGGCACCTGGAACAGGCCGAAAGCGACTACCGCCAACTGCTGGCGATGCAGGCCGACTTCCTGCCCGGGCGCCTGGAGCTGGCGCGGGTGCTGTTTGAAAACCGCAAGGACCGCGAAGCACACACCGCGTTCCAGCAGATCAGCAGCGGCCTCAGCCCCGCCGACGCCCAAGCCATGGGGCTGGGCAAAACGGTCGACAGCTTCCTCCAGGCCCTGGACAACCGCGAAGCCTGGCAAGGCTCCTTCGCCATCGGCCCGACCTGGAGCGACAACCTCAACCAGTCCTCCGAAAGCACTGTGACCTACCGCATGGTCACCCCCGACGAAACCTACTACCTCAAGCGTTCACTGCCCAAAGCGGTGTCCGCCCATGGCGTGGACTACGAAGGCACCCTCAACAAACGCATGGCCCTGAGCGGCCACCATGGCGTCTTCGCCCGTGCGCTGCTCTACGGCCAGGCCTACGACGCGCAAAGCAAATACAACGAAAGCACCCTCACCACCAACGCCGGCTACAGCTACCACGATGGGCGCAACCAATATTCCGTAGGCCCATCGTTCGAGTTCAACAGCATCGGCGACAACGCCATGTACGACGCCTGGGGCCTGCGCGGCGAGTGGCTGCACACCCTCAGCGCCACGCGCCTGTTCAAGCTCGAAGGCGAGTACAAAGACATGGCCTACAAGCACGACATCAACACCAACAACGACGGCGCCACCCGTTCGGTCTACGCCACCCTGTGGCAAGCCCTGCCCCAGCGCTGGACCCTATTCGGCGGCGTCGACATCACCGACCGCGACGCCCAGGACCGCACCGTCGCCTACCTGCAAAAAGGCCTGCGCCTGGGCGTGGCCAAAGACTTCGAGGTCGGCGCCAGCGCCGTACTCTTCGCCTCCTACCGCAAACGCCAATACGACGCCTACAGCTCAATCTTCGATGCCCGACGCAACGACGACGAACAAGCCTACACCTTCATCCTCCGCGCCCCACGCCTGGCCGTGTACGACCTCATCCCCAGCCTGACGGTCAAGTACAACAAGGTGCAGAGCAACGTTGATTGGTTTTACAGCTACGACAAAAACAGTGTGAGTTTGAAGTTGGAGAAAGCGTTCTAGAGCGGGTGGGGGCGGCGGCCCGCCGCACCCCGCCAGCAAAACTCCCCACCCATCCCCCACCCCATACCGCTACAATCCGCCGGGTGATGCCAAAGTGCCAACACTGCCGTTGACACCTGCGCTCTCCCTGCTCCCGACAGGTCTTGCGGGTTGCCCTCGCGATGACGCTCAACGGAAACCCCGCACATGGCGCTGCATATTCCTACCCTGCTGGTGGCTTCGGTCTTCATTTTTTTTCTGATGGGGCTGTTGACGGTGCATGCCTGGCTGCGGGAAACCCGCGAGCGGTGCCTGGGTTACTTGGGCGCAATGATGCTGTTGGCCGGGGTGGGGGTGGTGCTGGTGAGTTTGCGCGACACCGGCATGGACCTGATCCCACTGGTGCTGGGCAATGTGATTTTGCTGCTCGGCGCGGGGATGAACTGGACGGCGATGCGCGTGTTTGCTGGGCGCGCGCCTTATGTGCCGGGGATTGTCGCGGGGGCGGTGGTGTGGCTGGTGCTGTATCAGTGGCCGTTTTTTCGCGAGTCGATGGCAGTGCGGGTGTCGGTGTATTCGCTGCTGACGGTGGGTTATTGCCTGCTGACCGCCCATGAACTGTGGCGCAACCGCCAGCAGTGGGAAGTGGCCTATATGCCGGCGCTGATCCTGACCCTTTTTCACACGCTGTTTTACATCGTGCGCGCCATCAACGAGCGGGGTTTCCCGCTGACGGAGGCCTTGTCCGGGATGGGCAGGGGCGTGCCGTTTTTCTCCTTGATGCTGTTCGAGTCGATGCTCTACGTGGTTGGCATCGCCTACGTCACGCTGGCCATGGTCAAGGAACGCGCCGAGTTACGCTTCAAGGCTGCCGCCTATTGCGACGCGTTAACCGGCATCGGCAACCGCCGCGCGTTCATGCAGCACGGCGAGCAACTGCTCAGCCATTGCCAACGTCGGGGCGAGCCGGTGGCCTTGCTGCTGTGCGACCTGGACAACTTCAAGCGCCTCAACGACGCCTTCGGCCACCAGACCGGCGATGAGGCGCTGATTGCCTTTAGCCGCATCAGCGCGGAAAAACTGCGCAAAAAGGACGTATTTGCGCGCATCGGCGGCGAAGAGTTCGCCTGCCTGCTGGCCGATACCGACGAGCACACCGCCGTGCAGGTGGCCGAGCGCATCCGCCAGGGCTTCGCCCAATTACCGTTGCTGGAACCGGGCCTGCTGAGCGTGAGCATTGGCGTGGTAACCAGCCGCGAGTCTGGCTACGACCTCTCACGCCTGCTGTCGCGGGCCGACGAAGCGCTGTACAGCGCCAAGGGCAGCGGGCGCAACCGGGTGCAGAAGGCGTCAGACAGCGTCAGTGGCAACACCGGCCCCCTTCCCACATAAAGGCCTTAGCCCGCCGCCACCGCCACTTCCCGGCGCAGCAACCCCAGGGCCAGCCACACAAACAGCACGGCCGCCGTGCACAGTGCCAGCGGCAGGCCATTGACCGAAGTGGCCATCGCCGCGCCGCTGACCAGCGGCCCCAGCAGGCTACCCACGCCCCACAGGAACCCGGCACTGGCGTTGGCAGTGACCAGGTCCGCACCCTTGAAGCCCTGGCCGATCAGGATGATCGCCAAGGTGTAGATGCCGCCCGCCACCGCCCCCAGGATCACCAGGCTCGGCCACAGCAGCAGCGGATAGTCCATCAGCCACGGCAAGCCCAGGCCAATGGCCAGTGCGATCACCCCGTAGGCCAGGTAAATCGTCGGCCGGTCGACCTTGTCCGAGAGCCAGCCCAAGGGGAATTGGAACGCCGCGTCGCCCAGCAAAATCACCGTGACCATCAACGCCGCCACCTTGATGACGTAGCCATGCCCGGCGGCATACACGGGAAACATCGACAGAATCACGCTATCGAAGAACGAGAAGAACACGATGCCCATGCACAGCGCCGGGGCCACGCGGATAAAGCCCAGCACCGAGAACGACTTGCTCTGGGCATGGGCGCCGCTCAAAGGCGTATGGGGCAGAATGCGCCAGATCACTGCAAAGGCCACAACGTGGCAGGCGAGCACACTGGCGATCACCTCCACCCCTTCGGTGCCGAACAGCGCCACCATTGCCGGGCCGAACAGCTGGAACACGGTGAAGCAGGTGGTGTAGACCGCCACCGTGCGCCCGCGGTGGGCATCCAGCGCCACTTCGTTCACCCAGGATTCGCCCAGGATGATAATCAGCCCCGCCGCCACGCCCATCACCAGCCGCGCCACGCCCAGGCCCAGCAGGCCCTGGCCGGGCAATTGCAACGCGGCGATGCTCAGGGCCGACACGGCGAAGCACCACAGGTAGATCTGCCGCCGGCTCAGGCGCTGGCACACCCAATCCACCATAAAAGCCGAAAGCATCATCCCTGCCGCCGGCAGCGCCGACATCAGGCCGATCTGCACACTCGACGCCCCGGCCTGATACAAGCGCAAAGCCACCACCGGCACCGTCGCACCGATGCACAGGCCCACCACCGACACACCCAGGATCAACGCAGCCAAGACCGCGCGATTGATCGACATCGCCATTACCACTCACTCCTAAAACCTTCAGGCAAACGCCCACCGCGCAGGCTCAGGCCCACGCCGGGCGCATCAACAACTGGGGTGGTTCAGCGGTGTGGAGAGAAGGTGAACGCGAACAAAATGCTGCGGCGGCGGCTGTTCACGCAATGCTCTTGCGAGACGCCAAGGTGGATAACGTGCAGGAACGGGCAGACAACGTCAGGGAACATGGAAGTATCAATCGCCAAAAGAAAGCCAACGCGCCAACCGCGCGGCAGGCTGAGCGGCGCCAGCCTACGCCAAAGCGTGGCGGGGCTCAAATCCGGCCCCCCAAACTCATTGTGGAAGCGAGCCCGCTCGCGATTACGGTGGCTCAGCCACTCCATCGGGGGCTGATAGAGCGCCATCGCGAGCAGGCTCGCTCCCACACGAGGTCGCCTAACGAGCCGATCAAATGCCACCCATCATCCCCGCCATTTGCCCCACAACCCTTGGTCTGCTAGTGTCGCGCCGGTTTAACGTCAACCGGGATAGCCGCCATGGCCCGCAAAAAAGCTGCACTGGATTTCGAACAATCCCTCGCTGACCTGCAAACGCTGGTCGAGCGTCTGGAGAACGGCGAGCTGTCGCTGGAAGACTCGTTGACGGCCTTTGAACAAGGCATCGGCCTGACCCGCGATTGCCAAGCCGCGCTGGCCCAGGCCGAGCAGAAGGTCCAGGTGTTGCTCGAACGCGATGGCGAACTGGCCGAGGAACCCTTCGACGCGGAAGACCCGCAATGATCGCCGCCTACCAGGCCAGCAGCCAGGCGCGGGTCAACGCCGCGCTGCAAACCCTGTTCATCGCCCCCAGCCCCGAACTCGCCCGCCTCTACGAAGCCATGCGCTACAGCGTAATGAATGGCGGCAAGCGCGTGCGCCCGTTGCTGGCCTACGCCGCGTGCCAGGCCATGGGCGGCGAGCCCGAGCAGGCCAACGGCGCCGCGTGCGCGGTGGAGTTGATCCACGCTTACTCCCTGGTTCACGACGATTTGCCGGCGATGGACGACGATGACCTACGCCGCGGCCAGCCCACCACCCATAGAGCCTTCGACGAAGCCTGCGCCATCCTCGCCGGCGACGGCTTGCAGAGCCTGGCCTTCAGCGCCCTGCTCGACCCGCGCCTGAACAGCGCCGATGCCGAGACGCGCCTGCGCATGGTCAGCGCCCTGGCCCTGGCCGCGGGCCCGGCCGGCATGGTCGGCGGCCAAGCCATCGACCTCGGCTCGGTCGGCCTCAAGCTCGACCAGACTGCCCTGGAATACATGCACCGGCACAAGACCGGCGCGCTGATCGAGGCCAGCGTCAAGCTTGGCGCCCTGGCCAGCGGCCGGGCCGAGAAAGCCGAACTCAAGTCCCTGCAAACCTACGCCCAAGCCATCGGCCTGGCCTTTCAGGTGCAGGACGACATTCTCGATGTCGAAAGCGATACCGCCACACTGGGCAAGCGCCAAGGCGCCGACGCCGCCCGCGACAAGCCCACCTACCCGGCGCTGCTGGGCCTGGAGGCGGCCAAGGGCTACGCCCTGGAACTGCGCGACCTGGCCCTGCATGCCCTGCGACCCTTTGACGCGTCGGCCGAGCCGCTGCGCGATCTGGCCCGCTACATCGTCGAACGCCGCAGCTGATGCGGCGCCCACGCGCCTGACCGCATATCGGCCAAGTTCCGCGCTGCGCGTGGGCAGCCTGCGATGCATCAGGTAAACTGCCGCCTCTTTCTATACCTATAACGATTCGCCTGATGCCCACGACGTTTCATGAGATTCCCCGCAAACGCCCGACCACGCCCCTGCTCGACCGCGCCGACACGCCGGCCGGGCTGCGCCGGTTGGGTGAAGCCGAGCTCGAAACCCTGGCCGATGAGTTGCGCCTGGAGCTGCTCTATTCGGTCGGCCAGACCGGCGGGCATTTTGGTGCCGGCCTGGGCGTCATCGAGCTGACCATCGCCCTGCATTACGTCTTCGACACCCCGGACGACCGGTTGGTGTGGGACGTGGGCCATCAGGCGTATCCGCACAAGATCCTCACCGGCCGCCGCGCGCGCATGGGCACCCTGCGCCAGAAGGACGGCATCGCCGCCTTCCCGCGTCGATCCGAGAGCGAGTACGACACCTTTGGCGTCGGCCACTCCAGTACCTCCATCAGCGCCGCCCTGGGCATGGCCATTGCCGCCCGCCTGCAAAACAGCGAGCGCAAGGCAATTGCCGTGATCGGCGATGGCGCGTTGACCGCCGGCATGGCCTTCGAGGCGCTCAACCATGCGCCGGAAGTGAACGCCAACATGCTGGTGATCCTCAACGACAACGACATGTCGATCTCGCGCAATGTCGGCGGGTTGTCCAACTACCTGGCAAAAATCCTCTCCAGCCGCACCTACGCCAGCATGCGCGAGGGCAGCAAGAAAGTTCTCTCGCGCCTGCCCGGCGCCTGGGAAATCGCCCGCCGCACCGAAGAATACGCAAAAGGCATGCTGGTCCCTGGCACGCTGTTCGAGGAGTTGGGCTGGAACTACATCGGCCCCATCGATGGCCATGACCTGCCGACCCTGATCGCCACCCTGCGCAACATGCGCGACCTCAAGGGCCCGCAGTTCCTGCACGTGGTCACCAAGAAGGGCAAAGGCTTCGCCCCGGCTGAAATCGACCCCATCGGCTACCACGCCATCACCAAGCTCGACCCCCTGGACGCCCCGGCCAACCCGCCGAAAACCGCCAGCGGGCCGAAGTATTCCAGCGTTTTTGGCCAGTGGCTGTGCGACATGGCCGCCGCCGACCAACGCCTGGTGGGCATCACCCCGGCAATGAAGGAAGGCTCCGACCTGGTGGCCTTCAGCGAACGTTTCCCGCTGCGCTACTTCGACGTGGCGATTGCCGAACAGCACGCCGTGACCTTCGCCGCCGGCATGGCCTGCGAGGGCGCCAAACCGGTGGTGGCGATCTACTCCACCTTCCTGCAACGCGGCTACGACCAATTGATTCATGACGTGGCGGTGCAGAACCTCGACGTCCTGTTCGCCATCGACCGCGCCGGCCTGGTGGGCGAAGACGGCCCGACCCACGCCGGCAGCTTCGACCTGTCGTACCTGCGGTGCATCCCCGGCATGCTGGTGATGACCCCCAGCGACGAAAACGAACTGCGCAAGATGCTCACCACCGGCCACCTCTATAACGGCCCAGCCGCCGTGCGTTACCCGCGTGGTTCGGGGCCGAATGCAGCCATCAGCAAAGACCTCAACCCCATCGAGATCGGCAAGGGCGTGGTGCGCCGCCAAGGCTCGCGCCTGGCGATCCTGGTGTTCGGCGTGCAACTGGCCGAGGCCCTGAAAGTGGCAGAAAAGCTCGACGCCACCGTGGTCGACATGCGCTTCGTCAAACCCCTGGACGAAGCCCTGGTACGCGACCTGGCGGCCCGCCATGAACTGCTGGTGACCATCGAAGAAAACGCCATCATGGGCGGCGCCGGCGCGGCGGTCAGCGAATTCCTGGCCCGCGAAAACATCCTCAAGTCGATGCTGCACCTGGGCTTGCCGGACAGTTACGTCGAACACGCCAAACCTGCGCAGAT
This sequence comes from Pseudomonas sp. MF08817, assembly GCF_059862705.1. Lineage (NCBI taxonomy): Bacteria > Pseudomonadati > Pseudomonadota > Gammaproteobacteria > Pseudomonadales > Pseudomonadaceae > Pseudomonas > Pseudomonas sp. MF08817. Next base: position 62,165 of record NZ_JCBCUY010000025.1, on the reverse strand, counting down.
GCTCGCCGAATGCGGCCTGGACGAAGCCGGGATCGCAGCGTCGATCGCCCAGCGCCTGGAGCTCCTGGGCCTCTGACCCCACGCAAAACCCTGTAGGAGCGAGGCTGTTCGCGAGGGCGCGGTGACTGACATGCCGCCATCGCGAGCAAGCTCGCGCCCACAAGAGGGATCTACATCGCCATGAACCTGCACCACCTCCTGCCCCTGCTGTTACTGCCCGCCACCGACCTGCTCGCCGACACCTTCGAGCGCGACGCCGCACTGAAACTGCCGGACACCCTGATTAGCGCCAACCGCCAGGTCCAAGCGCGCAACGACAGCAGCGCCGCCAACACCGTGTTCACCCGCGACGATATCGACCGCCTACAGCCAGGCAGCGTCACCGACCTGCTGCGCCGCGTACCGGGCGTGCAGGTCGCCGAGGCCGGCGGGCGCGGCAGTTTGCCAGCGATCTATATCCGCGGCACCAAATCGGCGCAGAGCCTGGTGTTGGTGGACGGCCAGCGCATCGGCAACGCCACCTCCGGCGACAGCAACCTGCAACACCTCAATATCCAGCAGATCGAACGCGTCGAAGTGCTGCGCGGCTCGCGCTCGGTGATCTACGGCAGCGACGCCATTGGCGGGGTGATCCAGATTTTCACCCGCCGCGGCGACGGCGCCGGCCTGCAACCGCGCCTGCACCTGGGCTTTGGCAGCCAGCAGACCTGGGAACGCAGCCTCGGGTTGTCTGGCGGCGATGCGCAGACCCGTTTCAACCTCGGCGCCAGCCTCGACGACACCGCTGGCATCGACCGCACGCACCAGTCCTTCGCCAGCGACAGCGACCACGACGCCTACCGCAACAAGGCCCTGAGTTTCAGCCTCAGCCATGCCTTTGACGACGACCTCGAAGCGGGCCTGAATGTGCTGGATAACCGCGGCAAGAGTGAGTTTGACAACCCGTTTGGCCGCGATGCGCAAGAGCTCTATAGCCAGTTCACCGTCAGCGGCGTCAGCAGCTACGTAGACGCGCGGCTCAATGACACCTGGCGTTCACGCCTGGAACTGGGCCACAGCGAAAACCGCGAAGAAACCCTCGACAAGCTCAGCACCGAACGCGCGGTGTTCAACACCTACCGCGATTCGCTGAACTGGCAGAACGACCTGAGCCTGGATGAGCGCAACAGCCTGATCCTGGGCGGTGACTGGTACGAAGACCGGGTCAACAGCAGCACCGCCCTCAACGAAGACAGCCGCTGGAACCGCGCGGCGTTTATCCAGCATCGCTTCCAGGGCGACGGCTTTGCCACGGAACTGGGCCTGCGCCACGACCAGAACCAGCAATTCGGCAGCCAGAACAGTTGGAGCGGCACCTTCACCTTGCCGCTCAACCCCGACAATGACCTGCTGCTGAGCTACAGCGAAGGGTTTCGGGCGCCGACCTTCAATGACCTTTACTACCCCTTTGAGAAGAGCAGCAACCCAAACCTCAAGGCGGAACACGCCAAGAGCTACGAGCTGCAATGGCGCAGCCAACTCAGCGACAGCAGCCGCTTGGAAGCCTCGCTGTACCGCACCGACCTGAAGAATGCGATCGTGGCTCTGGAATCGACCGCTTACCTTCCCTACAACGTCGCTTCCGCACGCATCAATGGTTTTGAAGCCTCCCTCACCCAAGAGCTGTTCGGCTGGCAGGGCAGCCTGGGCCTGTCGATCATCGACCCGCGTGACCGCGGCAGCGGCCGCACCCTGCCCCGTCGCGCCCGGCGCACCCTGAGCCTGGACCTGGACCGCCAGTTCGACCGCTTGGGCCTGGGCGCCAGTTGGCAAGCGGTGAGCGGCAGCTACGACGACGAAAAAAACCAGCAGGTTCTGGGTGGCTATGGGTTGCTCGGCGTACGCGGCAGTTGGGCGCTGAGCCGCGAGGTGGCGTTGCAACTCAAGGTCGACAACCTGCTGGACAAGCACTATGCCCGCGCCCGCTATAGCTACCAAGAGCCGAGTTTCAAGAACAACCAAAACTACCGCGAAGCAGGCCAGACCTGGATGCTCGGCGTGACCTGGACGCCGCAGCTTTAGGGGTTGCTGCCGGGCCCATCGCGGGCAGGCCCGCTCCCACGGTTGAACGGTGGTGTGGGGGGATTTTTCCTCTGTGGGAGCGAGCCTGCTCGCCATGGCGGCACCGGGTGGCGGTGACGAATGACAGCTGCTCCCACAGAGGGTTGGTGGCTACCGGCTAAAGCGGCCTCAGTGCTGCGCCGCAATTCCTTGGCACAAGCGCGCGGTGGCTTCGATCATCTGCCCGCTGGGCCGCTCCAGGCCTTTATCCGCGATCCGCAGCAACCGCCCCTGGGCCACCGCCGCTACCTGCGGCCAGGCCTTCCAGGCGTCCAGTTGCCGTTGGTCGCTGGCCAGGATCAACTGCGGGTTGCGCTGCAACACCGCTTCGAGGCTGACTTGCGGGGCCGGCAGCGGGAGGTCGTCGAACACATTGCGCGCGCCGCACACCGTCAGGGCATCGCTGATGATCTGGCCGCCGCCCACGGTGTACAGCGGCTGGTCCCAGACCTGGTAGAACACCCGCAGCGGTTCATCCCGGTGATAGCGCTGGCGCAGCTCATCGAGCCGGTGGCGCAGCTCGCCGGCCAAGGCGCGGCCACGTTCGGCGCGCCCCAGGCGTTGGCCGATCTGGTCGATCTGGTGGATGAGTTGTTCGAGGCTATGGGGTTCGGCGACAAAGGTCGGGATATTCAGGCGCTTGAGCTGCTCGCGCTGGGCCGGGCCAACGCTGCCGGGCCAGAGCAGCAGCAAGTCGGGTTGCAGGCTGAGCAGGCGCTCGATGTCCAACTGGCCGTAGCGGCCCAAGGATGGCAGGCCTTGGAGCCCGACCGGGCGCTCACCGGCATCGAGCACACCCACCAGCAAGTCGCCGGCGCCCAGCTCAACGACGATTTCCGTCAGCGACGGCGCCAGGCTGACCACCCGTTGCGCCGCCGCCCAGGGGCTGGCGGCCAACAGCAGGACCACCCACCAGAAGCGCATCAACCCAGTTGGCGCGGAATGCGATAGAGGTAGAACAGCACCGCGCTGGCCAGCGCTAGCAGCATCACGGGTATCGCTTCCAGGCCGACGAACACGGCCAGGGCACCGATCCACGCCGGCAGCGAGGCGGCCAGGAATGCCACGCGGCGGCGCGCCGCCAGGTTGATCCAGGCTGCGGGCTCCTCAGGGGTGTCGAGGGCTTTGTGGGTGTCGATCAAGGCGTGCTTGAAACCGCCGAAAAACTTCAGGCTGACAAACATCGAAGCCATGCCGGCGATGAAAAATGGCATCGCCAGCAGTGGCAATACAGGGTCGGTCTGGCTGAACACGCCATTGATGACGAACAGCGGCAACAACGCCAGCGCCAGGTATTGCCACCAATTGACGGCCAGTCGCCGCCGAACTTGACCACGGGTCACGCCCCTTCTACCTCGCCCTGGTGCTCGTTGCCCATCATGTGGTCGAGCTTGCTGGCCTTCGTCGCCAGGTAGAGCTTGTTGTGCGGGTTATGGCCGGTGTGCAGCGGCACGCGCTCGGCGACGGTGATGCCCATATCGGTCAAGGCCTTGACCTTGCGCGGGTTGTTGGTCATCAGGCGCAGGGATTTGACCCCCAGGTGTTCGAGCATCGGCAGGCAGATGGCGTAGTCGCGCTGGTCGGCGGCAAAGCCCAGGCGTTCGTTGGCTTCGACGGTGTCGGCGCCGCCATCTTGCAGTTCGTAGGCGCGGATCTTGTTCAGCAAACCGATACCGCGCCCTTCCTGGCGCAGGTACAGCAGCACGCCGCGGCCCTCACGGGCGATGGCGCGCATCGCGGCTTCCAGTTGCGAGCCACAGTCGCAACGCTGGCTGAACAGGGCGTCACCGGTCAGGCACTCGGAGTGCAAGCGGCCCAGAACCGGGGCGCCATCGTCGAACTCACCGAGGCTGAGCACTACATGCTCGCGGCCCGTGGCTTCGTCGAGGAAGCCGTGCATGGTGAATTGCGCAAAAGGGGTTGGCAGCTTGGAAGCGGCGACAAAAACGACGGGCACCGTGTGCTCCTGATCTGGTTGTGATTCGCAGAGGCGGCATTGTAACAGCAGGTTCCTACAGGCGCTTAGGCTGAATTACCGACCATAAAGATCAAGAAGTTTGATTACTGCCCGCCCGGCAGGCCGCTGTCCGCGAACGGGTAGGGCTGTTTCCAGCGCTCGAAAATGCCGCGCAACTGGCCACTGCTGACCAACACCGCCATGCGCTGATCGTACAAGGCCATTAGCGCCCGCCCGCGCGGGGTGTCGGCGAACCCCAGGTAGAGCGGCAGTTCAGCCAAGTGGCTGCGGCGGTAGAGCGACGGATCGGCGGCCTTGCCTTGGACGTATTCGACCTCGGTCAGGGCATCGATGTAAAAGTCGGCGCGGCCATGGCGCAGCATCGACAGGATGCCGTCGCGGCGCTCGATCTGGTTGAACGCACGAACGTTGGGCAGGTAGTTCTCGTAGCGGTAGCCGCGCACCCAGGCCAGGCGATACTTGCCCAAAGTCGCCAGGGTTGGCGCCGGCAGTGTCGCCAGCCCAAGGGCGTAGATGTGGTCGGAGTCGAAATTCCAGCGCGGGTACAACACGCCTTCGGCCTCGTCGCGGTAGGAACCGACCAGGGCGTCCACCTCGCGCAATTGCGCCAGGCCCACGGAGCGGGTGTAAGGCTCGGTGCGGATGTTCAGGCGCACACCGGCCGGCTCGAAGACCTCGCGCAGCACCTCCCAGGCCAGGCCGCCACCATTGGCGTCGGTGTAATCGACCCACTCCTCGCTGGCCAGCAATATCTGCTGCGGCAGCACCGCTGGGTCAACGGCCCGGGCTATGGTGCCAAAACCCGCCAACATCAGTATCAACAGCCAGCATCCAGCCTTGCCCATGCTCGGTTCCTCAAGCAGCCCCTCAGGCGAAACACCACACCAATCCCTGCATCGCCAACCAGGCAAACACCCCGGCCAGCACGTCGTCGAGCATGATCCCCACGCCACCGTGCACGTGCCGGTCGATCCAGCGAATCGGCCATGGCTTGAGAATGTCGAAGAAGCGGAACATCAAGAAACCCGCCAGCAACCAGTACCAGCCTTCGGGCACCAGCCACAGGGTGATCCACATCCCGACCATTTCGTCCCAGACGATGCCTTCGTGGTCGTGTACCCGCAAATCGTCGGCCACCTTGCCGCACAGCCAGAAGCCAAACAGCATGGTGATGCCCAGCATCAGCCAGTAACCCCAGTCCGGCAGCATCTGCCATAACGGGATGAAGGGTAGCGCAACTAACGAACCCCAGGTGCCCGGCGCCTTGGGCAGCGTGCCGGAGCCAAAGCCGAAGGCCAGGAAATGCCAGGGATTACGCCAGACCGACGGCGGCACGAACTCTGCCGGAACCTGATTGGGATGATCTGTCACGGTGTCTCCCGAAAATGTTGATAGCCCCGGGTTGCCGGGGTGATGTCGTGTCCGGCGGCGTCCAGCAGCGTCACGCCCTGCCCCGCCACCACGTGGCCGATGACGTGCACCGGCCAGCCCTGGGCCTGCAACGGCGCCAGTTCGGCAGCCGGCAGGGTAAAGGCCAGGATGTAATCGTCACCACCGCTCAACGCCGCCGCCTGCGCACCTTGCAGCCCGAGGAACGCCACCAGCGCCGGGCTTAGGGGTACACGCTCGCGCTCAATCTGCAAGCCTACGCCAGAGGCCTTGGCGATATGCCCGCAATCGGCCAGCAAACCGTCGGAAATATCCAGCGCGGCCGTGGCCCGGCCCCGCAACGCCTGGCCCAGCGCCAGTTGTGGCTGAGGCGACCAGTACTGGGCCAGCAAGGGCTCGGCGATGGCCGCATCGGCCGTGCGCTGGCCCAACACCAGGGGCAATGCCCCCGCCGCCCGGCCCAGGTCGCCGCCCACGCAGAGCAGGTCACCCGCCCGTGCGCCGCTGCGGGTCAGGGCCTGGCCCGCGGGCACCCGGCCGAACACGGTGAGGGTCAGGCTCAACGGGCCGCGGGTGGTGTCGCCGCCCACCAGGCTCACGCCACAGGCCTGGGCCATGCGGTTCAAACCACGGGCATAGGCGTCCAGCCACTCGGCGGTCACCGTCGGCAGGGTCAGGGCAAGGGTAAAGGCAATGGGGGTGGCGCCCATGGCAGCCAGGTCACTGACCGCCACGGCCAGCGAGCGCTGGCCGAGCAGGAAAGGCTCGCACGGATCGGCAAAATGCACGCCGGCGACCAGGGTATCGGTAGAAATGGCCAACTGTTCCCCGGGGGGAACCGCCAACAGGGCGCAGTCGTCGCCGATCCCCAGTGCCACGCCCTCGCCGGCCTGCGCACAAGGCGCGGCGGCGAAGTAATGACGGATCAGCTCAAACTCGCCCATGGCGCACGCCAGCGCCAATCAGCGCTTGAACGCCTTCACTTCGGCTTCACGCAGGCGCGGGGCCAGTTTGTCGAGCACGCCGTTGACGAACTTGTGGCCGTCGGTGGAACCGTAGACCTTGGCCAGCTCGATGCCTTCGTTGATGACCACACGGTAAGGCACATCGACGCGCTTGATGAGTTCCCAGGTGGACAGGCGCAACACCGCCAGTTCAACCGGGTCCAGCTCTTCGATGGTGATGTCCAGGCAAGGCGCGAGGGCCTCGTCGATCTCGGTCTTGTTGGCCGGGACGCCGTGCAGGATCTCGCGGAAGTAGCCGGAGTCGACATCGGTGAAGTCGTTATCGACCCGGAACTGCGCTTCGATTTCGTTCAGCGAAGTTTTGGCCATGTGCCATTGGTACAGCGCTTGGGTCGCGAGCTGACGGGCCTCGCGACGCTTGACGCTCTTGGATGGCTTGCCAGCGTCCGCAGGTTTCGGATCGCGCGGGTTGAAACGATCGCTTTCGTCGCTAATCACTTGGCCTCCAACTGCGCCAGCAGGCTGACCATTTCCAGGGCGGACAGGGCAGCTTCGGCGCCTTTGTTACCGGCCTTGGTGCCGGAACGTTCGATGGCTTGCTCGATGGAGTCGACAGTCAGCACGCCAAACGCAACCGGCACGCCGAACTCCATGGACACCTGGGCCAGGCCCTTGGTGCATTCGCCTGCCACGTATTCAAAGTGCGGAGTGCCGCCGCGAATGACTGCGCCCAGGGCGATGATCGCTGCGTATTCGCCCTTTTGCGCGACTTTCTGCGCCACCAGCGGAATCTCGAAGGCGCCCGGGGCGCGGATCAGGGTGATATCGCTTTCGCTCACGCCATGGCGAACCAGGGCATCAACGGCGCCACTGACCAGGCTTTCAACCACGAAGCTGTTGAAGCGGCCAACGACGAGCGCGTAGCGGCCCTTGGGGGCGATGAAGGTACCTTCGATGGTCTTGAGGGTCATTCGACAAATCTCTTAAAGAGCCGGGACGCGCCTTTTTGCGCGTCCCTCGGTGATATTTGAACCGCGAACAAGGGGCGGAAAACGCCCGGCCTTTATTCGGAGGGCACGTATTCTACAACTTCCAGGTCGAAACCGGATATCGCATTAAATTTCATTGGCGCGCTCATCAGGCGCATCTTGCGCACGCCCAGGTCCCGCAGGATCTGCGAACCGGCCCCGACAATGCTGTAGGTGGTCGGTTTTTTCGCCGGCGCCTGGTCCGCGGTTTCGCGGATATGGGCCAGCAACACATCGCCATCGAGGGGGTGACCGAGCAATAGCACCACGCCGCTGCCGGCCTGGGCCACTGCGGCCATGGCGGCCCGCAGGCTCCAACGCCCTGGTTGCTTGACCAGCAGCAGGTCGCGCAAGGGGTCCATGTTGTGCACGCGCACCAGGGTCGGTTCTTCGGCGCAGATGTTGCCCAGGGTCAGGGCCATGTGCACGTCGCCTTCGACCGAATCACGGTAGGTCACCAGGTTGAACTGCCCCAGTTCGCTGTCCAGCGGCTGCTCGGCAATCCGCTGAACGGTACGTTCGTGGATCATCCGGTAGTGGATCAGGTCGGCAATGGTGCCGATCTTGATGTTGTGCTCGGCGGCGAACGCCTCCAGTTCCGCGCGGCGGGACATGGTGCCGTCGTCGTTCATCACTTCGCAGATCACGCCGCTGGGCTCGAACCCGGCCATGCGCGCCAGGTCGCATGCGGCCTCGGTGTGGCCGGCGCGGGCCAGGGTGCCGCCCGGCTGGGCCATCAGCGGGAAGATGTGGCCGGGGCTAACGATGTCTTCGGCCTTGGCGTCCTTGGCGGCGGCGGCCTGCACGGTGCGGGCGCGGTCAGCGGCGGAAATGCCGGTGGTGACGCCCGTGGTGGCTTCGATGGAGACGGTGAACTTGGTGCCGAAACCCGAGCCGTTGCGCGGCGACATCAGCGGCAACTTGAGCAGTTCGCAGCGCTCGCGGCTCATGGGCATGCACACCAGGCCCCGGGCGTGCTTGACCATGAAGTTGATGTCTTCGGCCTTGCAGCATTCGGCGGCCATAATCAAGTCGCCTTCGTTCTCGCGGTCTTCGTCATCCATCAGGATGACCATCTTGCCTTGGCGGATGTCTTCGACCAGTTCTTCGATGCTATTGAGCGCCACGCGGCACCCCCTTGGTTCAGGATTTGAGATAGCCATTGGCGGCTAGAAAGCTTTCGGTGATCTTGCCGGGCGCGGCAGGCTCGGCGGCTTTATCGCCCAGCAGCAAGCGCTCCAGATAACGTGCAAGCAAGTCAACTTCCAGGTTGACCTCACGCCCCGGCCGGTAGTCGGCCATGATGGTCTCGGCCAGCGTGTGGGGGACGATGGTCAATTCGAATTCAGCGCCATTGACTGCGTTGACCGTCAGGCTGGTGCCATCGACGGTGATCGAGCCTTTGTGGGCGATGTACTTGGCCAGTTCCTTGGGCGCGCGGATGCGAAATTGAATGGCGCGGGCGTTTTCTTCCCGTGCAATCACCTCGCCCACGCCGTCAACGTGGCCACTGACCAGGTGCCCACCTAAGCGGGTGGTGGGGGTCAGGGCTTTTTCTAGGTTGACCCGGCTGCCGGCCTTCAACTGGTGGAACGCGGTGCAGTCCAGGGTTTCGCGGCTGACATCGGCCCAAAAACCGTCGCCGGGCAGCTCCACCGCGGTCAGGCACACGCCGTTGACGGCGATGCTGTCGCCCAGTTTGACGTCGCCCAGGTCGAGCTTGCCGGTTTCAACATAGACCCGCACATCGCCGCCCTTGGGGGTCAATGCGCGGATGCTGCCGATGGATTCGATGATGCCGGTGAACATGGGGTTCTCCTCGAGAACAGGCCTGCGCCAGGCCAAAGGCCGCGATTATACGCCTGCGTTCGGCAGCGGGATCGCAGTGACCCGCCAGTCATCGCCGACCGCACGCATTTCAGTGATTTTCAGCTGCGGCGCGTCTTTCATCTGCGCCAGCGGCCAGTCGAGCAACGGCCGGCCGGTGGAGCCGAGGAACTTGCCGGCGATGAATATCTGGTATTCGTCCACCAGGCCCTGGCGCGCAAAGGCCCCGGCCAGGCGCGGCCCCGCTTCCACCAGCACGTCGTTGACGCCCCGGGCGGCCAGTGCCTGTAGCAACGCGTGCAAATCGACCTGGCCTTCAAGGCCCGGCACGATGAGGCACTCCGGCCCAGTGGCGTATTGCTCCTCGATGGCCACGCAGGTGGCGACCAGTACCGGGCCGGCCTTGAAGAACGGCGCGTCCAGCGGCACCCGCAAGCGCCCGTCCACCAGCACCCGCAGCGGCGGGCGGCTCATGGCCAGGGCGGTGTTTTCAGCGTCCAGGCCCAGTTCGGCGGCACGCACGGTCAGGCGCGCGTCGTCGGCCAGCACGGTGTCGGCGCCGGTCAGCACCACGCTGGCCTCGGCCCGCAGGCGTTGCACCGCCGACCGCGCGGCGGGGCCGGTGATCCATTGGCTCTCGCCGCTTTCCATGGCGGTGCGCCCATCCAGGCTCATGGCCAACTTGACCCGCACAAAGGGTAAACCGTGTTCCATGCGCTTGAGAAAACCGCGGTTGAGCGCCCGCGCTTCGCCTTCGAGCACGCCGCTGTGCACCGCGATCCCGGCCTGGGCCAGGCGCTGCAAACCGCGCCCGGCAACTTCCGGGTTGGGGTCCTGCATGGCCGCGACCACCCGCGCCACCCCGGCCGTCACCAGCGCATCGGCGCAGGGCGGCGTGTGGCCGTGATGGCTGCACGGCTCCAAGGTGACGTAAGCCGTGGCGTCGCGGGCCTTGGCGCCAGCGGCGCGCAGGGCGTGGACTTCGGCATGGGGCTCGCCAGTGCGCACGTGCCAGCCTTCGCCGACCACCTCGCCGTCGCGCACGATCACGCAACCGACACGGGGGTTGGGGTGGGTGGTGTAGAGGCCTTTGCGCGCCAATTCCAGGGCTCGCGCCATGTAGTGGGCGTCGAGGACGGCTTGCTCTGGAGAAAGGCTCATTCTTTGGCGGGCTCCCGGGCCAGGCGATCGATTTCTTCGCGGAACTCGTTGAGGTCCTGGAAGCGGCGATACACCGAGGCGAAACGGATATAGGCGACTTCATCCAGCTTTTGCAGCTCGGCCATCACCAGTTCACCGACCACCAGGGACTTGACCTCGCGCTCGCCGGTGGCGCGCAGTTTGTGCTTGATGTGGGCCAGGGACGACTCCAGGCGCTCGACACTCACCGGACGTTTTTCCAGGGCGCGCAGCATCCCGGCGCGCAGCTTCTCTTCGTCGAACGGCTGGCGGCTGCCATCGCTCTTGATAAGGCGCGGCAACACCAGTTCGGCGGTTTCAAACGTGGTGAAGCGCTCACCGCAGGCCAGGCATTCGCGGCGGCGGCGGACCTGATCGCCTTCGGCGACCAGACGGGAATCGATGACCTTGGTGTCGTTGGCACCGCAGAAGGGACAGTGCATGGTGGCAGGCAACAAAAAAAGGGAGGGCCATGGTAGCGCATCCCGGTGGCAAGACAAGCCATAGGCTTTGCGGTATACAGACGGGCTACGCTGTACCGCACACAACACTTCGCTTTGCTGGAGCTTCACATGCCGCTACGTCCCCTCGTTTTGCTCAGTCTGGTCGGCCTCCTGGCGGCGTGCAGCAGTGAGGCGCCCAAGCCCGCCGAACCCAAGCCCGGCCCCGCCAGCACCCAGGCGCAGAAAAAAGCCCACAGCGCCGCCGACCTCGGCCCGTTGCCAGCCTTCCAGCGCGAACTGAGCGGCAGCCTGCAAAACGTCCCGGCGGGGGCGGAAGTAGAGCTGGCGCTGCTGGTGATCGACGACCGTGGCCGCCCGCAGCAGTTGCTCGCCAGCTCCAGCCTGATCGGCAATAACCAGGCCCTGCCGTTTCGCCTGCGCTTCAACCCCGAAGCCTTCCCCGGTGGCGCGCGCGTCGAGTTGCGTGGGCGCGCCAGCCAGTCCGGGCAATTGATCCTGCACCTGCCGGCGCTGCGTATCGAGCAACCCACCACCCAGGCCCTGGGCGCGCTGCAACTCGTCAAAGCGCCATGACCGCACCGTTCGACCTGCAACAGGCCCTGGCTCAATTGCTGGGGGACGCGCGCCTGGTGCCCTGCCCGCTGCCGGGCACCGACCTCAAGCTGTGGCTGATCGATGGCGACAACATGGACCGCGCCTTCAGCCCGGAAGAAACCCGGCGCATCCTCCATGAACCGCCGTACTGGAGCTTCTGCTGGGCCAGTGGCCTGGCGCTGGCGCGCTACCTGGCGCAACACCCGCAGTGGGTGCGCGGCAAGCGCGTGTTGGATTTCGGCGCCGGCTCCGGCGTGGCAGGGATTGCCGCGGCCAAGGCCGGGGCGCTGGAAGTGGTGGCCTGCGACCTCGACCCCTTGGCGCTTGCCGCGTGCCAAGCCAACGCTGCGCTCAACGGCGTGACCCTGGGCTACTCGACGGATTTTTTCGCCGAGGCCGACCGCTTCGACCTGATCCTGGTCGCCGATGTGCTGTACGACCGTGCCAACCTGCCGCTGCTCGACGCCTTCTTGAGCCGCGGCCGTGAAGCCCTGGTGGCCGACTCGCGGGTACGGGATTTTCGCCACCCGCTGTACACCCGCCTGCTGATGCTCCAGGCCATGACCCTGCCGGACCTGGCCGAACCGGAAGAATTCCGCCATGTCAGCCTTTACCACGCGCAGCGCAGCTAACGCCTACAGGGTTTCGCCGCAGCCACTCGACCTACCGGCCACCCCCCGCCACGCCGTATAGTGCGCCCATCCACGTTTTGCGAGATTGCCCCATGAGCCAGGACACCCCCTACATCTTCGACGCCACCACTGCCGACTTCGATCAAACGGTGATCGAGGCGTCGTTCCATAAACCCGTGCTGGTGGATTTCTGGGCCGAGTGGTGCGCGCCGTGCAAGGCGCTGATGCCCATGCTGGCGCAGATCGCCGAGAGCTATCAGGGTGCGTTGCTGTTGGCCAAGGTCGATTGCGATGCCGAGGCAGACATCGTCGCCCGCTTCGGCATTCGCAGCCTGCCCACCGTGGTGCTGTTCAAGGATGGCCAACCGGTGGACGGCTTTGCCGGGGCGCAGCCGGAGTCGGCTGTGCGCGCCCTGCTCGAACCCCATGTGCAAATGCCACCACCGGCGGCGGCCGACCCCTTCGAGCAGGCCCAGGCCTTGTTCGACAGCGGCCGTTTCGCCGACGCCGAAGCCGCGCTCAAAGCGCTGCTGGGAGAAGACAACACCCACGCCGGCGCGCTGATTCTCTACGCCCGTTGCCTCGCCGAACGGGGCGAATTGGGCGAGGCACAAACCGTGCTCGACGCAGTCAAGAGCGACGAGCACAAAGCCGCGCTGGCCGGGGCCAAGGCGCAAATCACCTTCCTGCGCCAAGCGGCCGACCTGCCGGACGCCGCCGACCTGAAAACCCGCCTGGCGCAAAACCCGCAGGACGATGAAGCGGCGTATCAACTGGCGATCCAGCAACTGGCGCGCCAGCAGTACGAAGCGGCCCTGGAAGCGTTGCTCAAGCTGTTCGTGCGCAACCGCAGCTACAGCGAAGGCCTGCCCCACAAGACCCTGCTGCAAGTGTTCCTCCTGCTGGGCAACGATCACCCGTTAGTGACCACCTACCGGCGCAAGCTGTTCGCCGCGCTGTACTAGTCCACCCAGCTATAAAGCGGCGTATCCCCACCGCTCACCACCTTGACCCCGGCGCTATGGCGCAAGCGCACCAACAGGCGCTTGCCCGCCGCCGCGCTGCCGGTCAGGCTTTCGAGCCGGGCCAGCAAATCCGGCCCGCTCAGTTGCCCGGCCTGGCGCAGCAGGTCCTGGGCGATCAGCCACAAGGCATCATCCTGGTTCACCGGTTTGCCCGCCGTGCTGGCGGCCGGCGCGGCTGCCTCGACCTTTTCCACCTGCAACTGGCCACCCAGGCGCGCCCAGTCTTGCTCATCCAGTTCCAGGGTCAAATCCACCGGCCAATCGCCGATGCTTCCACGAATCCGCAACATAGGGTCTGCCTCATATTTGTGGCGGGCATGCTCCCACGCAGCTTGCGTAACGCCAAGTAGAGGGGCACACTCCGCGACCAATCGTTATAAGATTACATAACATTTCCCCTCGGAGACTTGCCATGCGCCGTCTGCTTCTCGCCCTGCCGTTTGCCCTGTTGCCCCTGGTGGCCGCCCAAGCCGCCGACACCCACGACCACGAGCATGGCAGCCTCGGCGCCCACGAACACGGGGTCGCGCGCCTGAATGCGGCGCTGGATGGCAAGACCCTGGAGCTGGAACTACAAAGCCCGGCGATGAACCTGGTGGGTTTCGAGCACGTGGCCAGCAGCGACGCCGACAAGGCCAAGGTCGCCGCCGTGCACGCGCAACTGGCGCAACCTCTGGCGCTGTTCAGCTTGCCCGCCACTGCCGGTTGCACGGTGGCCAGCCAAGAGTTGGAGAGCCCGCTGTTCGGCGACAAAGCCGAAGATCACGACCACGATGCAGAGGGCGACGAACACGACCACGACCACAGCGAAATCCACGCCCACTACCAGTTCACCTGCGCCACGCCCGCCGCGTTGAAGCACCTGGACCTGGGCAATCTGTTCAAGACCTTCCCCGCCACCCAGAAAATTGCGGTACAACTCATCGGCCCGAGCGGCCAGCAAGGGGTTGAAGTCACGGCCAAGGCTGCGCTGCTGACCTTCTAAAAACATACCCAGCCCTCTGTGGGAGCAAGCCTGCTCCCAAAGAGGGCTGGGGTTGCACCGAACCCACCAAGAACCCGTCGCCATGACCCAAGCGCTTATCGAACTCTCCCACCTGAGTTTCAGTTGGCCCGGCCACCCGCAGTTGCTGGATATCCCGGCGTTTCGCCTGGAACCCGGCCAGACGCTGTTTCTCAAAGGCCCCAGCGGCAGCGGCAAGACCACCCTGCTGGGCCTGTTGGGCGGGGTGCAGAAGCCCGACAGCGGCAGCATCCGCCTGCTGGGCCAGGAGTTGACCGCGCTGGCGGCGGGCGCCCGTGACCGCTTCCGGGTCGATCACACGGGCTACATCTTCCAGCAATTCAACTTGCTGCCCTTTTTGTCGGTGCGTGAAAACGTCGAGTTGCCGTGCCACTTCTCCAAGCTGCGCGCGTGCCGCGCGGCGCAGCGCCATGGCAGCGTGGAAAAAGCCGCCAGCACCCTGCTGGCGCACCTGGGCCTGACCGACCCCAGCCTGCTGGGCCGGCGCGCCGATGCCCTGTCCATCGGCCAACAGCAACGGGTGGCCGCCGCCCGTGCGCTGATCGGCCAACCGGAGCTGGTGATCGCCGACGAACCGACCTCGGCCCTGGACTACGACGCCCGCGAGGCCTTTATCCGCCTGCTGTTCGCCGAATGCCGCGAGGCCGGCGCCAGCCTGTTGTTCGTCAGCCATGACCAAAGCCTGGCGCCGCTGTTCGACCGCCACTTGTCCCTGGCCGAACTCAATCGCGCCGCCGCGCCCTGCGAGGTTTGAGATGTACTTGTTCCGCCTAGCCATGGCCAGCCTGGCTAATCGCCGCTTTACCGCGACCCTCACCGCGTTCGCCATTGCCCTGTCGGTGTGCCTGCTGCTGGCGGTGGAGCGGGTGCGCACCGAGGCCCGCGCCAGTTTCGCCAGCACCATCAGCGGCAGCGACTTGATCGTCGGCGCCCGCTCAGGCTCGGTGAACCTGCTGCTGTATTCGGTGTTTCGCATCGGCAACGCCACCAACAACATCCGCTGGGACAGCTTCGAGCACTTCGCCAGCCACCCGAAAGTGAAGTGGGCGATCCCCATGTCCCTGGGCGACTCCCATCGCGGCTACCGGGTGATGGGCACCACCGAGGCCTACTTCCAGCATTACCAATACGGGCGCCAGCAGCACCTGGCGCTGGCCAATGGCCGCGCCTTCGCCAGCGACCCGTTCGAGGTGGTGCTGGGTGCCGAAGTGGCCCAGGCACTGCATTACACACTGGGCGAACAACTGGTGCTGGCCCATGGCGTGGCGGCGGTGAGCCTGGCCAAGCACGACGACAAGCCCTTCACCGTGGTCGGCATCCTCCAGCGCACCGGCACGCCGGTGGACCGCACGCTGCATATCAGCCTGGGCGGCATGGAAGCGATCCACATCGATTGGCAAAACGGCATGCCCGCCCGGGGCAAAGGCCGGGTCAGCGCCGAACAGGCACGCAACATGGACCTCAAGCCCCAAGCCATCACCGCGTTCATGCTCGGCCTCAACAGCAAGATTTCCACCTTCGCTGTGCAGCGCGAAATCAACGAGTTCCGTGGCGAACCGCTGCTGGCGATCCTGCCGGGGGTGGCGTTGCAAGAGCTGTGGAGCCTGATGGGCACCGCCGAAAAGGCGCTGTTCGTGGTGTCGCTGTTCGTGGTGCTGACGGGGTTGATCGGCATGCTCACGGCAATTCTCACCAGCCTCAACGAACGCCGCCGCGAGATGGCGATCCTGCGCTCGGTGGGCGCGCGGCCCTGGCACATCGCGAGCCTGCTGGTGCTGGAGGCGTTCGCCCTGGCGTTGGCCGGGGTCACGGCGGGCCTGGGGTTGCTGTACCTGGGCATCGCCCTCGCCCAAGGCTATGTGCAGGCCAACTATGGGTTGTACCTGCCGCTGGCCTGGCCAAGCGAGTATGAGTGGGCGCTGATGGGCGCTATCCTGGCGGCCGCTGTGCTGATGGGCAGCGTGCCGGCCTGGCGCGCCTACCGGCAATCCCTGGCCGATGGCCTGTCCATTCGTTTATGAGGAAACACCGCATGCCCCGCGCCCTGCTTGCGCTGCTGTTACTGGTCGCCCTGCCGTCGTGGGCGGCCGAGCCCCGGGACCTGACCTGGTCGGAAATGATCCCGCCCGACGCGCCCGTAGTCGAGCCGAACATGACGCCCCTACACGACCTGGCCAAGCTCAGCGATGCCCTGGCCGCCGAGGCCGGCCCCGCCGCCCATCAGGACATGCCCGACGCGCCGGTGGTCAAGGGCCTGAACGGTGAGCGCATCCGCCTGCCGGGCTACATCGTGCCGCTGGAGGTCAACGAGGCAGGGCGCACCACGGACTTCCTCCTGGTGCCCTACTTCGGCGCCTGCATCCACGTGCCGCCACCGCCGTCGAACCAGATCGTGCATGTGAAAAGCGAAGTGGGGGTCAAGCTCGAAGAGTTGTACCAGCCGTACTGGATCGAGGGCGCGTTGCAGGTCAAAGCGTCCAGCAGCGAATTGGCCGATGCCGGCTACCAGATGGACGCCGAGAAGATCTATCTCTACGAGTTGCCCGAGTAAAACGCAAAAGGTTCCCTGTTTACGGGGTCCATCGCGTTTTCATTGAGCTGTGTCAAAGCCTGCCCCTGGGTCATCACTACCATTGGACGCAGCCAACTAAAAACGTCCTTTGGAGCCCCCATGCACAAGTCTTTGCTTAGCGCTTCCCTGTTTGCCCTCGCGCTCGCCGCGCCGATCGCCCATGCCCACCAGGCTGGCGACATCCTCGTGCGTGCCGGTGCCATCACCGTCAACCCGAAAGCCGACACCTCCAGCGTCAAGGTAGACCGCGGCGCGCTGGCTGGTCACGACCTGGGCGGCAAAGCCACCATGAACAGCGACACTCAGCTGGGTCTGAACTTCGCTTACATGCTGACCGACCACTGGGGTCTCGAACTGCTGGCCGCCACGCCGTTTGAACACGACGTGAAAATCAAAGGCACTGCCCTGGCCCCGGCCAACGGCAAGCTCGGCTCCCTCAAGCACCTGCCGCCAACCCTGAGCGTGGTCTACTACCCGCTGGACACCAAGTCCGCATTCCAACCCTACGTGGGCGCCGGCATCAACTACACCTGGATCTATGACGAACACGTTGGCAGCGACGCGCAAGCCGCCGGTTTCGACAATTTCCGCGCCAGCAACAGCTGGGGCTGGGCCGCTCAACTGGGCGCCGACTACATGATTACCGACAGAATCATGCTCAACGCCCAGGTTCGCTACATCGACATCGAAACCACCGCCTACGTGAACAACGACGGCGTATCCCCTGGCACCCGCGCCAAGGTCGACGTTGATGTTGATCCGTTCGTGTACATGGTTGGCCTGGGCTACAAGTTCTAAGTACCCCGCCCACGAAAAAGGCGCCTGCGAAGGCGCCTTTTTTATGCCCGTCGAATGCTCAGCGGCCGAGCAGGCGCGCCAGGCCCACGGTCAGCGGTGTTTGCACAGGCAGCTCAAAACGCTGCGCCAGGCGCTGGTTGTTGGCCCGCGAATGGCGGATATCGCCGGCCCGCGCCGGGCCATGGCTGATGGCGGGCAGCGAACCGACCACGCCTTCAAGCGCCACCAGCAATTGCTTGAGGCTGATGGACTGGTTCCAGCCGACGTTCACCGCGCCCACTTCCAGGCTCGGCGCTTCGAGGGCTTGCACCAGTAGGCCGACCAGGTCTGCCACGTAGAGGAAGTCGCGGGTTTGCTCGCCATCGCCAAACACGGTGATCGGCAGGCCCTTGGCCGCCCGCTCGCTGAAAATGCTGATGACCCCGGAGTACGGCGAAGACGGGTCCTGGCGTGGGCCAAAGATGTTGAAAAAGCGGAAGATCGCCGGCGCCAGCCCATGCTCGCGGCGGTAGAAATCCAGGTAATACTCGCTGGCCAGTTTGTCCGAGGCGTAGGGCGTGAGCGGCGCCTTGGGAGTGTCTTCGTCGATGGCCTGGCCTTCGCCGTTGTTGCCGTACACCGCCGCGCTGGAGGCGAACACCACACGCTTGACGCCGTGCTCGCGCATGGCCTCACAAACATTGAGGGTAGCGATGAAGTTGCTCTGGTGGGTGCGTACCGGGTCGTCCACCGAGGCCTGCACCGATGCGACTGCCGCCAAGTGGGCGACAGCCTGGCACCCGGCCATGGCCTGGGCCACCAACGCGGCATCGGCGGCGTCGCCGACGATCAGCTCGACCTTGGGGTTATCCAGCGCCAGGTTGCTGCGCTTGCCAGTGGACAGGTCGTCAAGCACCCGCACCGAGTAACCCTTGGCCAACAGTGCGTCGGTCAGGTGGGAACCAATGAAACCGGCGCCGCCGGTGATTAAGACAATGCCTTTAGCCATGACGATAAAACCTATCCAGTAAGCCCGGGAGCGCCGCGCGCCAGGCACGTGGCTTGATCCCGAAAGTGTGCAGAATTTTCTTGCAGGCCAGCACCGCGTGTTGCGGTTCTTCGCCAGCATCCGGGCGCGCGGCGTGGGCCTGCGCGGTAGGCGCTTCGATCGCCAGGGGGTGCAACTGCCGCGCCTCGCTGAGAATCGCCTGCCCCAGCGCCAGCGGCGTGGTGGCTTCGTGCCCGGCGTAGTGGTACGTGCCCCACAGGGGCGCGGCGCAATCGAGCTGCTTGAGCACCGAGATAATCACCCGGGCGGCGTCGTCGGCCGGGGTCGGGTTGCCACGCCGGTCGTCGGCCATCAGCAACTCTTCGGCGGTTTCGGCCCGGGCCAGGAAACGCCCCAGGGTGCCGTCGAGGCTGTCGTCCAGCAACCAGCCAAAGCGCAACAGCACATGCTGCGGGCACGTAGCGCGCACGCTTTGCTCGATCCGCCATAGCGCCTGGCCGCGCAGGCCCAACGGCACCGGCTCGTCTTTTTCGCTGTAGGCCGTGGCCCGCGAGCCGTCGAACACGCGATAGCTGGAGGGTTGCAGGAGGATGATGTTGTGGTGCTGGCACAGCTCGGCGAGGCGTTCCACCGCGCGTTCCTGCTCGGCCAGGCGTGGCTCGGCCACCGCTTCGGCCTGGAACCAGTCGAAGTAGTAGGCGAGGTTAATCAAGGCGTCGGGGCGGGTGTCGTCGAGCAGTTGCGTCAAGCTCGCGGCGTCCCAACCGTCTTGCGGTGGGCGGGGCGCGAGAAAACCGATGTCTTCTTCCGCACCGAGGCGAATCAGCGCCTGCCCGAGGGCATTCCCGCCGCCCAATAACATAAGGCGCATTCGCATAAAGTCAGCAGGCCCAGTCTGTCGAGAACGATTGTTGATGCGCAAAAACCCGGAGGTCTTGCCGTGATGATTGCCGGAATCGTTGCATTTTGCGGCTTTGCAGCGCAACCGTCACTTACAAAGTACGCCCATTCAGTGCGCCGCCACCCGCACCACCGTGGGCGAACCCACACCAAAACGCGTGCGGTATTCGCTCGGCGCCAGGCCGGTGATTTTCTTGAAGGTGGCGCGAAAAGCGCTGGGGTCCTGGTAACCCACCGTCCAGGCGATGTGGTCGATAGTGCCTTGGGTGAACTCCAGCAATTCGCGCGCCTTGCCGACCCGCAGGTGCTGGCAGTATTGCGTCGGCTTAAGCCCCGTGGCGGCGCGAAAACGCCGCAGGAACGTGCGCTCCTCCAGGCCCGCGCACTGCGCCATCGCTGCCACCGACACATCCACCGCGCCATTGCCTTGCAACCAATGTTGGACCTTGAGCACCGCCCCATCGCCATGGCTGAGGATCGGCGCAAAATTGCTGCCACAGTGGCGTGCGCTGTCGCTGTGCTCGATCACCAAAAACCGCGCCGTGCCCGCCGCGATGCTCGGCCCCAGCAGGCGATCCACCAGGCGCAGGCCCAACTCGGCCCAGGCCATCAAGCCGGCAGTGGTTATCAGGTCGCCGTCGTCGACAATGGGGGTATTGGCCTGCACCTTGATCGCCGGGTAACGCTCGGCGAAGGCCGTGACCGATGTCCAGTGGGTGGTGGCGCTGCGCCCATCAAGCAGGCCGCTTTCAGCCAACAGCAGCGAGCCGACGCACACGCCGCCCAGGGTCGCGCCGTTGGCGTGCTGCTCACGCAGCCACTGGGTCAGCGCCTGCAAGGGCAGGTTGTCGGAAAACGCCGCGATGGAAGGTGGAATCAATACCGCGACCAGCGGATGTTCGGCCCCGGGGTGGCTGTCGAACACCCGCACTGGCCTGCCATCCGCCTCGGTTTGCCAGTGGCTGACCCGCAGGCGTGGGAGCTGGGCGCTGCACTGTTCGGCGGCAATGCGGTTAGCCACCCCGAACAGATCCGTCAAACCATGAACCGCCGCCCACTGCGCGCCCGGATACACCAGCACGCCCAACTCAACGACCGCACGTTCTCCCGCCATTGTCAGTTTTCCCCTCTTTATTGTCGGTACGGCCAATGCCCGCAGGCGCAGCCGTTGCCGATACTGGGCGCCACTTCCATCACCGAGGACCGCCCCATGGCCAAGCAAGCGCTCATCCTAGTCGATATCCAGAACGACTACTTCCCCGACGGCAAATGGCCACTTGCGGGCGTGGAAGCCGCCGCCGACAACGCCGCCCGCCTGCTCGGCGCGGCCCGCGCGGCGGGAGACCTGGTGGTGCACATCCGCCATGAGTTCACCCACGACGATGCGCCGTTCTTCACCCCAGGCTCCCTGGGCGCGCACCTGCACCCCAAGGTGCAAAACCGCGCCGAAGAACCGGTGGTGCTCAAGCACTTCGTCAATTCATTTCGCGACACTGAGCTGCAAGCGATCCTTGAACAGCATCACATCGACAGCCTGGTGATCGCCGGTAGCATGAGTCATATGTGCATCGACGCCATCACCCGCGCCGCTGCCGACCTGGGCTACAACGTCAGCGTGATCCACGACGCCTGCGCCACCTGCGAGCTGGAGTTCAACGGCATCACCGTCCCCGCCGCCCAGGCGCATGCGGCGTTCATGTCGGCGTTGGCGTTCGCCTATGCCAGCGTGGTCTCGACGGATGAATTCCTGGCCTCCCAAGGCTGAATTGCGGTCAATAAAAAACCCGCGTTTCCAAGGGAGGAAACGCGGGTTTTGTGCGTTCTGCCAGCCTGAGGCTAGGGCCTAAAAGGGAATGTCGTCATCAAAACTGTCGAAATCCGGAGCCGGTTGCGGCGCGGCCTGCTGAGGAGCCGGGGCCGAACGCTGTTGCGGGGCCGACTGCTGCGGGCGCGGAGCCTGCTGGCGTGGGGCCTGCTGCTGGTAGTTGTTGCCGCCACCTTGTTGCTCGCCCTGTTGTGGGCGGCCGCCGAGCAGTTGCATGGTGCCTTGCATGTCAACCACGATTTCAGTGGTGTAACGCTTGATGCCGTCTTTTTCCCACTCGCGGGTCTGCAACTTGCCTTCGATGTAGACTTGCGAACCTTTACGCAGGTATTCGCCGGCGATCTCCGCCACTTTGCCGAACATCGACACACGGTGCCATTCGGTTTTCTCGACCTTCTGACCGGTTTGCTTGTCGGTCCATTGTTCGCTGGTCGCCAGACTCAGGTTGGTCACGGCGTTACCGTTAGGCAAGTAGCGAACTTCGGGATCCTGGCCGCAAGTGCCGACCAATATGACTTTGTTAACCCCACGGGCCATAACGTTCTCCTAGGCTTCGCACGCTGTCGGTGCCGGGTTGTTGACCAGGCCTTCGAGGGTCGTGCGATCCAATAGTTCGGTGTCCAATTTGATATAAATGGCGGCCTCTTCGGCCACCACCACTGCATCCGTTACTCCGACGACGGCCTTGAGGCGCTCGACCAGGCCGGCTTCGCGAATCGCTTCGGGCGACAGCGGCAAGCGCAGGCTCGTCACATACGGAGGTTCGCGCATGGTAACAGCAAAGGCGAACCAGAGTGCAGCCAGCGCAGCGCATCCCAGGAACACAACCGACAAACCGCCATGCTGGTACAACCAGCCGCCCATGATGCCGCCCAACGCCGAACCGAGGAACTGGCTGGTGGAGTAGACCCCCATCGCCGTGCCCTTGCCCCCCGCCGGTGAAACCTTGCTAATCAGCGACGGCAGCGTAGCCTCCAGTAGATTGAACGCGGTGAAGAACACCACCGTCGCCACCACCAGCGCCCTCAGGCTGTCGCCGAACCGCCAGAAGAATAGCTCAGTGAGCAGCAGCGTCAGCACGGCGCCGAGCAACACTCGTTTCATTTTGCGTTTCTTCTCGCCGTAGATGATGAACGGGATCATGGCGAAGAACGAAATCAGCAACGCGGTGAGGTACACCCACCAATGCTGCTCCTTGGGCAGCCCGGCCTTTTCTACCAGGGCCAGGGGCAAGGCGACGAAGCTGGACATCAGCATCGCGTGCAACACAAAAATGCCCAGATCCAGGCGCAGCAGGTCCGGGTGCTTGAGCGTCGGCATCAGGGCCTGGCGCGCGACGCCGGATTCGCGGTGCTGCAAGGTGCCGGTGGAGCGCGGCACCATGAAGGCCACGATCAGAATGCCAAGCATGGCCATCGCCCCGGTAGCCAGGAACAGGCCCGACAGGCCAAAGGCGCGGGTCAGCAGCGGGCCGACGACCATGGCCACGGCGAACGACAGGCCGATGGTCATGCCGATCATCGCCATGGCCTTGGTGCGGTGCTGTTCGCGGGTCAGGTCCGAAAGCAGCGCCATGACCGCCGCGGAAATCGCCCCGGCACCCTGCAGCACCCGCCCGGCAATCACGCCCCAGATGGAATCGGCGTTGGCCGCCAGCACGCTGCCCAGGGCAAAGATGATGAGCCCCAGGTAAATCACCGGCCGACGACCGATACGGTCGGAAATGACGCCAAAGGGAATCTGGAACAACGCCTGGGTCAGGCCATAGGCGCCGATCGCCAGGCCGATCAGGGCCGGGGTGGCGCCCGCCAGGTCCATGCCATAGGTCGCCAGCACCGGCAGCACCATGAACATGCCAAGCATACGGAACGCAAACACCAGGGCCAGACCGCTTGCCGCGCGGGTCTCACCGCTGCTCATGCGTTCGCTGTGGGGATCGTGCATGGAAAAACCTCGTGTGAACCGGCGGCGATTCTACCAGTCCGATCGAGGGAGGGGGTACATGCGACCGTTTGCCGCGAGGATGTATCCCGCGTCAGCCCGGCATGGCCTGCAAAGGCGCATTTGATAGTGTGCATCCATCCAGTATTTGGCTTTATACTCCTGCCTTTACGCCCGCCGAGCGAGGCCACCTTGGACAAGATCCTGATTCGTGGGGCTCGAACCCACAACCTGAAGAACATCGACCTGACCCTGCCACGGGACAAATTGATCGTTATCACTGGCTTGTCCGGTTCGGGCAAGTCTTCCCTGGCCTTCGATACGTTGTATGCCGAAGGTCAGCGGCGCTATGTAGAATCGCTGTCAGCCTACGCCCGCCAGTTCCTGTCGATGATGGAAAAACCCGATGTCGATACCATCGAGGGCCTGTCGCCGGCCATTTCCATCGAGCAAAAGTCGACGTCCCATAACCCGCGCTCCACTGTGGGCACCATCACCGAGATCTACGACTACCTGCGCCTGCTTTACGCGCGCGTCGGCATTCCGCGCTGCCCGGATCACGACATCCCGCTGGAAGCCCAGACCGTCAGCCAAATGGTTGACTTGGTGCTGGCCCAGCCCGAAGGCGCCAAGCTGATGCTGCTGGCGCCGGTGATCCGCGAACGCAAGGGCGAACACCTTTCAGTCTTTGAAGAACTGCGTGCGCAGGGCTTCGTGCGAGCCCGGGTCAACGGCAAGCTGTGCGAGCTGGACGAGTTGCCGAAACTGGATAAACAGAAAAAGCACTCCATCGACGTGGTGGTCGACCGCTTCAAGGTGCGCGCCGACCTGCAACAGCGGCTGGCCGAATCCTTTGAAACCGCGCTGAAACTGGCGGACGGCATCGCTCTGGTGGCGCCGATGGACGACGAGCCCGGCGAGGAAATCATCTTCTCCGCACGCTTTGCCTGCCCGATTTGCGGCCACGCCATCAGCGAGCTGGAGCCCAAGCTGTTCTCCTTCAACAACCCCGCCGGTGCCTGCCCGACCTGCGATGGCCTGGGAGTGAAGCAGTTCTTCGACATCAAACGCCTGGTCAACGGTGACCTGACCCTCGCCGAAGGTGCGATACGCGGCTGGGACCGGCGCAACGTCTATTATTTCCAGATGCTCGGCTCCCTGGCCAGCCACTTCGGCTTCAGCCTGGAAGTGCCGTTCAATGAACTGCCGGCCGAACAGCAGAAAGTCGTCCTGCATGGCAGTGGCTCGAAGAACGTCGATTTCAAATACCTCAACGACCGGGGCGATATCGTCAAGCGCTCCCACCCGTTCGAGGGCATCGTGCCGAACCTGGAGCGGCGCTACCGCGAAACCGAGTCGGCCAGCGTGCGCGAAGAGTTGGCCAAGTTCCTCAGCACCCAGTCCTGCCCGGACTGCCGCGGCACGCGCTTACGCCGTGAAGCTCGGCACGTGTGGGTCGGCGAAAAAACCCTGCCGGCGGTGACCAACCTGCCGATTGGCGACGCCAGCGAATACTTTGCCGGGCTGAAGCTGACCGGCCGGCGTGGCGAAATCGCCGACAAGATCCTCAAGGAAATCCGCGAACGCCTGCAATTTCTCGTCAATGTGGGCCTGGACTACCTGTCCCTGGATCGCAGTGCCGACACCCTATCCGGCGGTGAAGCCCAGCGTATTCGCCTGGCCAGCCAGATCGGCGCGGGCCTCGTGGGCGTGCTGTACATCCTCGACGAGCCGTCCATTGGCCTGCATCAACGGGATAACGACCGCTTACTCGGCACCCTCAAGCACCTGCGCGACATCGGCAATACGGTGATCGTGGTCGAGCACGACGAAGACGCCATTCGCCTGGCCGATTACGTGGTCGATATCGGCCCCGGTGCCGGCGTGCATGGCGGCCACATCGTCGCCGAGGGCACGCCCGCCGAAGTCATGGCGCACCCGGATTCGCTGACCGGCAAATACCTGTCGGGCCGCGTGAAAATCGAAGTGCCCGCCAAACGCACCCCGCGCAACAAGAAGCTGACCCTGTCCCTCAAAGGCGCGCGCGGCAACAACCTGCGCAACGTCGACCTGGAAATCCCCATCGGCCTGCTGACCTGCGTCACTGGCGTGTCTGGCTCGGGTAAATCGACGCTTATCAACAACACCCTGTTCCCCCTCAGCGCCACGGCACTGAACGGCGCGACCACCCTGGAAGCGGCAGCCCACGACAGCATCAAGGGCCTGGAACACCTGGACAAAGTGGTCGATATCGACCAAAGCCCCATCGGCCGCACGCCGCGCTCCAACCCGGCCACCTACACCGGGTTGTTCACGCCGATCCGCGAACTCTTCGCCGGCGTACCGGAGTCCCGCTCCCGGGGCTACGGGCCGGGGCGGTTCTCCTTCAACGTCAAGGGCGGCCGCTGCGAGGCGTGCCAAGGCGATGGCCTTATCAAGGTGGAAATGCACTTTCTACCGGACATCTATGTGCCGTGCGACGTGTGCAAGAGCAAGCGCTACAACCGCGAAACCCTGGAGATCAAGTACAAGGGCAAGAGCATCCACGAAACCCTGGAGATGACCATCGAAGAAGCGCGAGTGTTCTTCGATGCCGTCCCGGCCCTGGCGCGCAAACTGCAAACCCTGATGGATGTAGGCCTGTCCTACATCAAGCTGGGGCAATCGGCGACCACCCTGTCCGGGGGCGAGGCGCAGCGGGTGAAGCTGTCCCGCGAGCTATCCAAGCGCGATACCGGCAAGACCCTGTATATCCTCGACGAGCCGACCACCGGCCTGCACTTCGCCGATATCCAACAGTTGCTGGATGTGCTGCATCGCCTGCGCGATCACGGCAACACGGTGGTGGTGATCGAGCACAACCTGGACGTCATCAAGACCGCCGACTGGCTGGTGGACTTGGGGCCGGAGGGCGGCTCCAAGGGCGGCCAGATCATCGCCGTCGGCACACCGGAGGAAGTGGCGGACATGAAGCAATCCCACACCGGCTTCTACCTCAAGCCATTGTTGGAGCGCGACCGCGCCTGATTACGGGCCACAAAAAAGCCCCTGTCACTTGAATCGTGACAGGGGCTTCTTCATTTCTGGCATGTGGGCGCGGGGCTGGTCCGCGGCCGCATCAGAACTGCGATTGCAGGTAGTTTTGCAAACCGATGGATTTAATCAGGCCCAACTGCTTTTCCAGCCAGTAAGTGTGATCTTCCTCGGTGTCGTTCAATTGAACCCGCAGGATCTCGCGGCTCACATAGTCGTTGTGCTGCTCGCACAACTCGATGCCCTTACAGAGTGCGGCACGGACCTTGTTCTCCAGACGCAGATCGCTGGCGAGCATCTCAGGCACCGTGGTGCCGGTGTCCAGGTCGTCGGGGCGCATGCGGGGCGTGCCTTCAAGCATCAGGATGCGGCGCATCAGAGCATCCGCGTGTTGCGCCTCCTCTTCCATTTCGTGGTTGATGCGTTCGAAGAGCTTGGTAAAGCCCCAGTCTTCGTACATCCGCGAGTGAATGAAATATTGGTCACGAGCTGCCAGTTCTCCCGTCAGCAACGTGTTGAGGTAATCGATTACGTCCGGGTGACCTTGCATCGCCCTACATCTCCCTGCTTGAAAGGCCCTAGTTTGAACCAACGGGACTTGCAGGTCACGGGACAAACGGCAGAAAAGTGAAGATTTTCCGGGAAACGTGGCCGAAATAACGCAAAAACCGCCCAATTGAGGGCGGTTCTGCTTCTCGTTTAGAGTCAGTTAAGCGATACGCCTAGCGCCGCTGCGACTCCTTCTCCATAAGCAGGGTCAGCCTTGATGAAATGCTGCAATTGACGCTGAACCACATCCGCCGAAACGCCAGCCATCGCGCCGGCAATGTTGGCGATCAACAGTGCTTTCTGATCGTCATTCATCAACCGGAAAAGCGCACCGGCATGGCTGTAGTAATCGGTGTCTTCGCGATGATCGTAGCGATCTGCCGCGCCGCTCAGCGCCAACGACGGCTCAGCGTATTGCGGGGCCTGCTTGGGCGCATCAGCGTAGCTGTTGGGCTCATAGTTCGGTGCCGCTCCACCATTGCTGCCCAAAGCCATCGAACCGTCACGCTGATAGCTGTTGACCGGGCTACGTGGCGCGTTCACCGGTAACTGCTGGTGATTGGTGCCTACACGGTAGCGGTGAGCATCGGCGTAAGCGAATACGCGCCCCTGCAGCATGCGGTCCGGCGACAGGCCAACACCCGGCACCATGTTGCTGGGGCCGAACGCGGCCTGCTCGACTTCAGCGAAATAATTGAGCGGGTTGCGATTGAGTTCCAACTCACCCACTTCGATCAGCGGGAACTCTTTTTGCGACCAGGTCTTGGTCACGTCAAAAGGGTTTTCGTAATGAGCGACGGCCTGGGCCTCGGTCATGATCTGGATGCACACACGCCATTTCGGGAAGTCCCCGCGCTCGATGGCACCGAACAGGTCGCGCTGGGCGTAGTCCGGGTCGGTACCGGCCAGGCGCGCGGCCTCGGCCGGGGCCAGGTTCTTGATGCCTTGCTTGGTCTTGTAGTGCCACTTGACCCAGTGCCGCTCGCCTTGAGCATTAATCAAGCTGTAGGTGTGGCTGCCGAAACCATGCATGTGGCGATAGCCGTCCGGGATCCCGCGATCCGAAAACAGAATGGTGACCTGGTGCAGCGCCTCAGGGGAATGCGACCAAAAATCCCACATCATCTGCGCACTTTTCAGGTTGCTTTGCGGCAGACGTTTTTGGGTGTGGATAAAGTCCGGGAACTTCAGGGGGTCGCGGATAAAGAACACTGGCGTGTTGTTGCCCACAATGTCCCAGTTACCTTCCTCGGTGTAGAACTTCAAGGCAAAGCCGCGTGGATCGCGCTCGGTATCCGCCGAACCGCGCTCGCCACCGACAGTGGAGAAACGCAGGAAGGTCGGGGTCTGCTTGCCCACAGACTCAAAGAGCTTGGCGCTGGTGTAGGCAGTGATATCCCGCGTCACCGTGAACGTGCCGTAGGCACCCGAGCCTTTCGCATGCACGCGGCGCTCCGGGATGTTTTCACGATTGAAGTGGGCAAGCTTCTCGATCAGATGAAAGTCGTCGAGCAACAATGGGCCGCGCGGGCCGGCGGAACGGGAATTCTGGTTATCAGCGACGGGAGCGCCACTGGCGGTCGTCAGGGTTTTGCTCTGGCTCATGCTCAATCTTCCTCTTCAGTCCTGGACACTGCCGGCTAATCGGCTGGGGAGGAGTATCGACCATGGCGATGACACCATCAAATTCATTAATTATTCGCGCGTGATAGAAAATAACTAATTATTAACCCCCATATGTAGTGCGCCTATTCCAATCAGCAACGGACACTTTTCACGCACACACAAAAAACCGGGCACTAGGCCCGGTTCTTTGTTCAGACTGACGTCTTACTCAGCGGATACAGCTTCACCGCTGGTAGAACGATCAACCAACTCGACATACGCCATAGGCGCGTTGTCGCCAGCGCGGAAACCGCACTTGAGGATGCGCAGGTAACCACCCTCACGGGTAGCGTAACGCTTGCCCAGGTCGTTGAAGAGCTTACCAACGATAGCTTTCGAACGAGTACGGTCGAAAGCCAGACGGCGGTTAGCCAGGCTGTCTGTCTTGGCCAGAGTAATCAGCGGCTCGGCAACGCGGCGCAATTCTTTGGCTTTCGGCAGTGTAGTTTTAATCAGCTCGTGCTCGAACAGCGACACCGCCATGTTTTGGAACATGGCCTTGCGGTGCGAGCTGGTACGGCTCAGGTGACGACCACTTTTACGATGACGCATGGTTCATTCCTTACCAAACTCACGTTCGGTGATTACGACGATCAGGCAGTCGCCTTGTCGTCCTTCTTAAGACTTGCAGGCGGCCAGTTGTCGAGGCGCATGCCGAGGGACAGACCGCGGGAGGCCAGAACGTCCTTGATTTCAGTCAAGGATTTCTTGCCCAGGTTCGGAGTCTTCAACAGTTCTACTTCGGTACGCTGAATCAGGTCGCCGATGTAGTAAATGTTTTCCGCCTTAAGGCAGTTAGCCGAACGTACAGTCAGTTCCAGATCGTCAACCGGGCGAAGCAGGATCGGATCGATCTCGTCTTCTTGCTCGATTACCACTGGTTCGCTGTCACCCTTGAGGTCGACGAACGCAGCCAACTGCTGTTGCAGGATGGTTGCAGCGCGGCGGATAGCCTCTTCAGGATCCAGGGTACCGTTGGTTTCCAGATCAATAACCAGCTTGTCCAGGTTAGTACGTTGCTCGACACGGGCGTTTTCCACCACGTATGCGATGCGACGTACCGGGCTGAACGAAGAGTCAAGCTGCAAGCGACCAATGCTGCGGCTCTCATCTTCATCGCTCTGACGCGAGTCGGCCGGTTCATAACCACGACCACGAGCTACAGTGAGCTTCATGTTCAGGGCGCCGTTAGACGCCAGGTTAGCGATTACGTGATCGGGATTAACGATCTCGACATCATGATCCAGCTGAATATCGGCAGCGGTAACCACCCCCGAACCCTTCTTCGACAAGGTCAGCGTAACTTCGTCACGGCCGTGCAGCTTGATAGCCAGACCTTTAAGGTTCAACAGGATTTCAATTACGTCTTCCTGTACACCTTCGATGGCGCTGTACTCGTGGAGCACACCGTCAATCTCGGCCTCGACTACTGCACAGCCGGGCATTGAGGACAACAGGATGCGGCGCAGCGCGTTGCCCAGGGTGTGGCCAAAACCACGCTCGAGAGGCTCGAGAGTGATCTTGGCGCGGGTTGGACTGACAACCTGCACATCAATATGGCGGGGTGTCAGGAACTCATTTACCGAAATCTGCATGGATGCACCTATTTTCTAGCCCTTACTTGGAGTAGAGCTCGACAATCAGGCTTTCGTTGATGTCGGCGGACAGATCACTGCGAGCTGGAACGTTCTTGAAAACGCCCGACTTCTTCTCAGTGTCTACTTCTACCCATTCTACGCGGCCACGTTGGGCACACAGATCGAGAGCTTGGACAATGCGAAGTTGGTTCTTTGCTTTCTCGCGAATCGCGACCACGTCACCAGCACGAACCTGGTAGGACGGGACGTTAACGGTTTGGCCGTTTACGCTGACGGATTTGTGCGATACCAGCTGACGGGATTCGGCACGAGTCGAACCAAAGCCCATACGGTATACAACGTTGTCCAGACGGCATTCGAGCAGTTGCAGCAGGTTTTCACCGGTTGCACCTTTCTTGCCAGCAGCTTCTTTGTAGTAGCCGCTGAACTGACGCTCGAGAACGCCGTAGATACGACGGACCTTCTGCTTTTCACGCAGTTGTGTGCCGTAGTCGGACTGGCGACCGCGGCGTTGGCCGTGGATACCAGGTGCTGCTTCAATGTTGCACTTCGATTCGATCGCGCGCACGCCGCTCTTCAGGAAGAGATCGGTGCCTTCGCGACGAGCGAGTTTGCATTTTGGACCAATGTAACGAGCCATTCTTTACAATCTCCTGGATTACACGCGGCGCTTCTTCGGCGGACGGCACCCGTTGTGCGGGATTGGCGTCACGTCGGTGATGCTGGCGATCTTGTAGCCACAGCCATTCAAAGCGCGGACTGCGGATTCACGACCTGGACCTGGACCTTTGACGTTGACGTCAAGGTTTTTCAGGCCATATTCCAGCGCAGCTTGACCAGCACGCTCAGCAGCTACTTGAGCAGCGAACGGGGTGGACTTGCGAGAACCGCGGAAACCCGAACCACCGGAGGTAGCCCAAGAAAGCGCGTTACCCTGACGGTCGGTGATGGTCACGATGGTGTTATTGAAAGACGCGTGGATGTGGGCGATGCCATCAACCACTGTCTTTTTGATTTTTTTACGAGGACGAGCAGCAGGTTTTGCCATGATTAATTTCCTGTCGATTCGCTGGGGCGATTACTTGCGGATCGGCTTACGCGGACCTTTACGGGTACGCGCGTTAGTCTTAGTACGCTGACCGCGTACTGGAAGACCACGACGATGACGCAGACCGCGATAGCAACCGAGGTCCATCAAACGCTTGATTTTCATGTTGATTTCGCGGCGCAGGTCACCTTCAGTGGTGAACTTCGCCACTTCGCCACGCAGCTGTTCAATCTGCTCGTCGCTCAGATCCTTGATCTTTGCGGCTGGGTTGACCCCAGCAACTGCACAAATTTTTTGTGCAGTGGTGCGACCAACACCATAGATGTAGGTCAGCGAGATAACAGTGTGCTTGTTATCTGGAATGTTAACGCCTGCAATACGGGCCATTCAGTGGGACTCCAATTGACAGCTACCTACGCCCCGGAAGCCAAGAAATAGGGCGCGAGATAATATCGCTGTAATAACAAATAATCAACCCGGCAGCGCACTAGCTGCCGGGCTTCAAGCGGATCACACTCAGCCTTGGCGCTGTTTGTGACGCGGTTCCGCGCTGCAAATTACTCGAACAACACCTTCGCGGCGAATAATCTTGCAGTTACGGCACAGCTTTTTCACCGATGCACGAACTTTCATCACCAACTCCTCGAACCTTATGGGTGCTACTCAGCGCAACATGCCGCTGCCGTAACCCTTCAGGTTGGCTTTCTTCATCAGGGATTCATACTGGTGCGAAACGAGGTGCGATTGTACTTGGGACATGAAGTCCATCACAACCACGACCACGATCAGCAACGAGGTCCCGCCAAGGTAGAACGGAACGTTTGCCGCAACCACCAGGAACTGGGGCAACAGACATACGGCCGTCATATATAGAGCACCGAACATGGTCAAGCGAGTCAGAACGCCATCAATGTAGCGCGCAGACTGCTCACCTGGACGGATACCCGGAATAAAGGCACCGGACTTCTTCAGGTTTTCCGCTACGTCTTTCGGATTGAACATCAACGCCGTATAGAAGAAGCAGAAGAAAATAATCCCTGCACTAAACAGCAGAATATTCAACGGCTGACCAGGAGCGATCGACTGCGAGATGTCCTGCAACCAGCCCAAACCTTCAGACTGACCGAACCAGGCACCCAGCGAAGCCGGGAACAGCAAAATGCTGCTCGCGAAGATAGCCGGAATAACACCAGCCATGTTCACTTTCAACGGCAAGTGGCTCGTCTGCGCAGCGAAGACCTTGCGGCCCTGCTGACGCTTGGCGTAATGAACAGCGATACGACGCTGGCCACGCTCAATGAACACCACAAAACCGATAATCGCTACTGCCAACAAACCGATGGCAACCAGGGCAAAGATATTGATATCGCCCTGACGGGCAGACTCGAAAGACTGCCCAATCGCTCTCGGAAGACCGGCGACGATACCCGCGAAAATCAACATCGAGATACCGTTGCCAACACCACGCTCAGTAATCTGCTCACCCAGCCACATCATGAACATCGCACCAGCCACAAACGTGGTTACCGCGACGAAATGGAAGCCAAAGTCACCAGTGAACGCAACACCCTGCCCCGCCAGACCAACGGACATGCCGATAGCCTGAACCAGGGCGAGGATGACAGTGCCGTAGCGGGTGTACTGGCTGATCTTGCGACGGCCAGCTTCACCTTCCTTCTTCAACTGCTCCAGCTGCGGGCTGACGGCGGTCATAAGTTGCATGATGATCGATGCCGAAATGTACGGCATGATCCCCAGCGCAAATATGCTCATCCGTTCCAGCGCGCCGCCGGAAAACATGTTGAACAAGCTAAGAATGGTCCCCTCATTCTGTCGAAACAGGTCCGCGAGTCGGTCAGGGTTAATACCTGGAACCGGGATGTGTGCGCCTATTCGGTAGACGATAATCGCCAGGAACAGAAAACGCAGACGAGCCCAGAGTTCAGACATACCGCCTTTGCCGAGCGCAGAGAGAGCACCTTGCTTAGCCATTTATTCCTCGAACTTGCCGCCAGCTGCTTCGATAGCCGCACGCGCACCTTTGGTGGCGGCGATGCCCTTGATGGTGACAGCGCGAGTGACTTCACCGGACAGCATGATTTTCACACGTTGTACGTTGACGTTAATCACGTTGGCATCTTTCAGGGTCTGCACGGTGACGATGTCGCCTTCCACTTTGGCCAGCTCGGACAGACGCACTTCTGCGCGATCCATGGCTTTCAGGGAAACGAAACCGAACTTCGGCAGGCGACGATGCAGCGGCTGTTGACCGCCTTCAAAGCCTGGAGCAATGGTGCCACCGGAGCGGGAGGTCTGACCTTTGTGGCCACGGCCACCGGTCTTGCCCAAACCACTACCGATACCACGGCCCGGACGATGCTTTTCGCGACGGGAACCCGGCGCTGGACTCAGATCATTGAGTTTCATCGATTAACCCTCGACACGCAGCATGTAGTAAGCCTTGTTGATCATCCCGCGATTCTCGGGAGTATCAAGTACTTCTACAGTGTGACCGATGCGACGCAGACCCAGACCCTTAACGCACAGCTTGTGGTTAGGGATGCGGCCGGTCATGCTTTTGATCAGCGTTACTTTTACGGTAGCCATGATCAGAAGATCTCCTTGACAGTCAAGCCACGCTTGGCGGCGATAGACTCAGGAGATTGCATGGCCTTCAAACCCTTGAAAGTGGCGTGAACCACGTTTACCGGGTTAGTCGAGCCGTAGCACTTGGCCAGAACGTTCTGAACGCCAGCAACTTCGAGGACAGCACGCATAGCGCCGCCTGCGATGATACCGGTACCTTCAGAAGCAGGCTGCATGTAAACCTTGGAAGCGCCGTGGGCGGATTTCATGGCGTACTGCAGAGTGGTGCCGTTCAGGTCCACTTGGATCATGTTGCGACGAGCAGCTTCCATTGCCTTCTGGATCGCAGCAGGCACTTCACGCGACTTGCCACGGCCGAAGCCAACACGCCCTTTACCATCACCTACCACGGTCAACGCGGTGAAAGTGAAGATACGGCCGCCTTTAACGGTTTTGGCTACGCGGTTAACTTGAACCAACTTCTCAATGTAGCCTTCGTCGCGCTTTTGGTCGTTATTTGACATAACTTAGAACTCCAGCCCAGCTTCACGAGCAGCATCAGCCAGCGCCTTGACGCGGCCGTGGTACTTGAAGCCAGAGCGGTCGAAAGCCACCTGCGAGACGCCAGCGGCTTTTGCACGCGTAGCGACCAGCTGGCCAACCTTAGTGGCCGCGTCGATGTTGCCGGTGGCACCATCACGCAGTTCTTTATCCAAAGTCGAGGCGCTTGCCAGGACTTTGTTGCCGTCGGCCGAGATGACCTGGGCGTAGATGTGCTGCGACGAGCGGAACACGCAGAGACGCACGACTTCGAGTTCGTGCATTTTCAGGCGTGCTTTGCGAGCGCGACGCAGTCGAGTAACTTTTTTGTCGGTCATTTGCTATGCCCTACTTCTTCTTGGCTTCTTTACGACGGACGACTTCGTCCGCGTAGCGCACACCTTTGCCTTTGTAAGGCTCTGGTGGACGGAAGTCGCGGATCTCAGCGGCCACTTGACCCACTAGCTGTTTATCGATGCCCCGGATCAGGATATCGGTCTGGCTAGGAGTCTCAGCGGTGATGCCTTCCGGCAGTTCGTAATCCACTGGGTGCGAGAAGCCAAGGGCCAGGTTCAGCACCGTGCCTTTTGCTTGCGCTTTGTAACCAACACCGACCAGCTGGAGCTTACGCTCGAAGCCTTGGCTTACGCCTTGGACCATGTTGTTTACCAACGCACGAGTGGTACCGGCCATTGCACGGGTTTGTTGATCGCCATTGCGAGCAGCGAAACGCAGCTCACCAGCTTCTTCAACAATCTCAACGGACGAATGGATGTTCAGTTCAAGAGTACCCTTGGCACCCTTCACCGAAAGCTGTTGGCCTGCGAATTTGACTTCGACACCGGCTGGCAGCTTAACGGGGTTCTTAGCGACGCGAGACATGCTTATCCCCCCTTAGAACACAGTGCAAAGAACTTCGCCGCCGACACCGGCAGCGCGCGCAGCACGATCCGTCATCACACCTTTGTTGGTGGAGACGATAGACACGCCAAGACCGCCACGAACTTTCGGCAGATCTTCAACGGACTTGTACTGACGCAGGCCTGGACGGCTAACGCGCTTCACTTCCTCGATGACCGGACGGCCCTCGAAGTACTTCAGCTCGATGGACAGCAGTGGCTTGATTTCGCTGCTGATCTGATAACCCGCAATGTAGCCTTCGTCTTTCAGGACTTTGGCAACAGCTACCTTCAACGTGGAAGATGGCATGCTTACGACGGACTTTTCAGCCATCTGGGCATTACGGATACGAGTTAGCATGTCCGCTAACGGGTCCTGCATACTCATGGGCTAGACGCTCCTAATACAAAAAAATTAGCCTTGCGGCTACATATGTCGCCGAGAATCTCCGAGCATAGAAAAACACGGGCTCAGGCGAGCCGGGTATTCTAGACACACTGCGGAAATGAAACAAGCCCCAAAAGGGGCTTGTTCCTGATTCAAGGTCACCGGCGGTCAGTATCTTGCGAGACCAACCACCTTGACGCTGAACGTACTTACCAGCTGGCTTTAACCAGACCCGGCACGTCACCACGCATTGCCGCTTCACGCAGTTTGTTACGGCCGAGGCCGAACTTGCGGTAAACGCCGTGTGGACGACCAGTCAGGCGGCAGCGGTTACGCATGCGCGAAGCGCTTGCGTCACGTGGCTGCTTCTGCAGAGCAACTGTAGCTTCCCAACGCGCTTCTGGACTTGCGTTCAGATCAACGATGATTGCTTTCAGTGCTGCACGCTTTTTGGCGTACTTGGCAACCGTGAGCTGACGCTTCAGCTCGCGGTTTTTCATGCTCGTCTTGGCCATGGTCCTACTCCAATCAGTTGCGGAACGGGAATTTGAATGCACGCAGCAGAGCGCGGCCTTCATCATCGTTCTTGGCAGTGGTGGTCAGGGTGATGTCCAGACCGCGGAGAGCATCGATCTTGTCGTAGTCGATTTCCGGGAAAATGATCTGCTCTTTTACGCCCATGCTGTAGTTACCACGACCATCGAAGGACTTGGCATTCAGGCCGCGGAAGTCGCGAACCCGAGGCAGGGAGATCGACAGCAGACGATCCAGGAATTCGTACATACGCTCACGACGCAGGGTCACTTTGACGCCGATCGGCCAACCTTCGCGGACTTTAAAGCCTGCGATGGATTTGCGAGCGTAGGTCACAACGACTTTCTGGCCGGTGATCTTTTCCAGGTCAGCAACAGCGTGTTCGATGACTTTCTTGTCACCGATCGCTTCGCCCAGACCCATGTTCAGGGTGATTTTTGTAACGCGCGGAACTTCCATCACGTTCGAAAGCTTAAGTTCTTCCTTAAGTTTCGGTGCGATTTCCTTCCGGTAAATCTCTTTTAGTCGTGCCATGGTCTTCTACCTAGCAGTGTTCAAGCATCAACCGCTTTTTGGGTCGACTTGAAGACACGAATTTTCTTACCTTCTTCTACTTTGAAACCAACGCGATCAGCTTTGTTGGTTTCGCCGTTGAAGATGGCGACGTTAGAAGCGTGCAATGGCGCTTCTTTCTCGACGATACCGCCTTGTACGCCCGACATCGGGTTAGGCTTGGTATGACGCTTGACCAGGTTCAGACCACCAACAACCAGACGGTTGTCAGCAAGAACCTTCAGCACCTTACCGCGCTTACCTTTGTCTTTGCCGGCGATCACGATGATCTCGTCGTCACGACGAATCTTTTGCATGTCGGATCTCCTTACAGCACTTCTGGGGCGAGCGAGACGATCTTCATGAACTTCTCAGTACGAAGCTCACGGGTCACTGGCCCAAAGATACGGGTGCCGATTGGCTCTTGCTTGTTGTTCAGAAGAACAGCAGCGTTGCCATCAAAGCGGATAATGGAGCCATCTGCACGGCGAACGCCGTGACGAGTGCGGACTACTACGGCAGTCATCACTTGGCCTTTTTTCACTTTACCGCGAGGAATTGCTTCCTTCACGGTAACTTTGATGATGTCACCGATACCAGCGTAACGACGATGGGAGCCACCCAGCACCTTGATGCACATAACACGGCGAGCGCCGCTGTTATCGGCCACATCGAGCATGGATTGAGTCTGAATCATATAATTTCTCCGACCCCTAGTCCTTAGACTTCCACAGCGCGTTCGAGAACATCAACCAGTGCCCAAGACTTGGTCTTGGCCAACGGACGAGTTTCACGAATAGTGACTTTGTCGCCGATGTGGCACTGGTTGGTTT
The DNA here is from genome assembly GCF_059862705.1 of Pseudomonas sp. MF08817. Lineage (NCBI taxonomy): Bacteria > Pseudomonadati > Pseudomonadota > Gammaproteobacteria > Pseudomonadales > Pseudomonadaceae > Pseudomonas > Pseudomonas sp. MF08817. The sequence goes on along the minus strand of NZ_JCBCUY010000025.1, from coordinate 24,711 downwards.
CGTCGTGCGCGTGCAGCTTAGTCGAACGCTTAACATATTTACCGTAGATCGGGTGCTTAACGCGACGCTCGATCAGAACGGTGATGGTTTTGTCCATCTTGTCGCTGACAACACGGCCAGTCAGCGTACGGACAGTTTTTTCGGCTTCAGCCATGATTACTTACCTGCCTGCTGGTTGAGCACAGTCTTCACGCGAGCGATGTCACGCTTAACTTGCGAGAGCAGATGAGACTGCCCCAACTGGCCAGTTGCTTTCTGCATACGCAGATTGAACTGGTCGCGCAGCAGGCCGAGCAGTTGCTCGTTCAGCTGCTGTGCGGATTTTTCACGAAGTTCATTCGCTTTCATCACATCACCGTCCGTTTAACAAAGGCGGTGGCGAGCGGCAGCTTTGCAGCAGCCAGGGCAAAAGCCTCACGCGCCAGCTCTTCAGTTACACCCTCGATTTCATACAGGACTTTGCCTGGCTGAATCTGGGCAACCCAGTACTCCACGTTACCCTTACCTTTACCCATCCGAACTTCGAGTGGCTTCTTGGAAATAGGCTTGTCCGGGAATACACGGATCCAGATCTTGCCGCCACGTTTTACGTGACGGGTCAGAGCACGACGCGCTGACTCGATCTGACGAGCGGTGAGACGACCACGAGCTACAGACTTCAGCGCGAACTCGCCGAAGCTGACTTTGCTACCGCGCTGAGCCAGACCACGGTTGTGGCCTGTCATCTGCTTGCGGAACTTCGTACGCTTTGGTTGCAACATTTGGCGTACCCCTTACTTAGCAGCTTTTTTACGAGGCGCAGGTGCTTGTGGTTTCAGTTCTTCTTGGCGACCACCAATTACTTCGCCTTTGAAGATCCAAACCTTTACACCGATCACACCGTAAGTGGTGTGAGCTTCGTAGTTGGCATAGTCGATGTCGGCACGCAGGGTGTGCAGTGGCACACGACCTTCGCGATACCATTCAGTACGTGCGATTTCAGCACCGCCGAGACGACCGCTCACTTGGATTTTGATGCCTTTGGCACCAATGCGCATGGCGTTCTGTACGGCGCGTTTCATAGCGCGACGGAACATTACGCGACGCTCCAGCTGCTGAGCTACGCTCTGCGCAACCAGCATACCGTCGAGCTCCGGCTTACGGATCTCTTCGATATTGATGTGCACAGGCACACCCATTTGCTTGGTCAGGTCCTGACGCAGTTTCTCAACATCTTCACCTTTCTTCCCGATAACGATACCTGGACGAGCAGTGTGGATGGTGATACGTGCAGTTTGCGCCGGACGATGGATATCGATACGGCTTACGGACGCGCTTTTTAGTTTGTCTTGGAGATACTCACGCACCTTCAGATCAGCGAACAAATAGTCCGCATAAGTCCGACCGTCTGCGTACCAGACGGAGGTGTGCTCCTTGACGATTCCCAGGCGAATGCCAATGGGATGTACTTTCTGACCCATCTCTTCGACTCCGTTACTTGTCAGCAACCTTGACAGTGATATGGCAAGACCGCTTGACGATGCGATCAGCACGGCCTTTGGCACGTGGCATGATTCGCTTCAGCGAACGCCCTTCGTTGACGAAAACGGTGGAGACCTTAAGGTCATCAACGTCTGCGCCTTCGTTATGCTCGGCGTTGGCTACGGCCGACTCCAGCACTTTCTTGATGATCTCGGCGGCTTTCTTACTGCTGAAAGCCAACAGGTTGAGCGCTTCGCCCACCTTCTTCCCGCGGATCTGGTCGGCGACCAAGCGGGCTTTCTGGGCGGAGATTCGAGCGCCCGACAACTTAGCGGCTACTTCCATTTCCTTACCCCTTAACGCTTGGCTTTCTTGTCTGCCACGTGCCCACGATATGTGCGGGTACCGGCAAACTCGCCTAGTTTGTGGCCGACCATGTCTTCGTTAACGAGAACTGGGACGTGCTGACGACCGTTGTGTACTGCGATGGTCAGACCGACCATTTGTGGCAGGATCATCGAACGACGCGACCAGGTCTTAACTGGTTTGCGATCGTTCTTTTCCGCCGCCACTTCGATCTTCTTCAGTAGGTGAAGATCAATAAAAGGACCTTTTTTCAGAGAACGTGGCACTGTCGTATCCCTCTATTTACTTGCGACGACGGACGATCATTTTGTCGGTACGCTTATTACCACGAGTCTTCGCGCCCTTAGTCGGGAAGCCCCATGGCGATACCGGATGACGACCACCAGAGGTACGACCTTCACCACCACCATGTGGGTGGTCAACCGGGTTCATGGCAACACCACGAACGGTTGGGCGAACGCCACGCCAGCGTTTGGCACCAGCTTTACCCAGCGAACGCAGGCTGTGCTCGGAGTTCGAGACCTCGCCCAGAGTCGCACGGCATTCAGCCAATACTTTACGCATCTCACCGGAACGCAGACGCAGGGTCACGTAGACACCTTCGCGAGCGATCAACTGAGCCGAAGCACCAGCGGAACGAGCGATTTGCGCGCCCTTGCCTGGCTTCAATTCGATGCCGTGTACGGTGCTACCAACTGGAATGTTACGCAGTTGCAGAGCGTTGCCCGGCTTGATCGGTGCCAGGGCACCTGCGATCAGCTGGTCGCCAGCGCTCACGCCTTTAGGCGCGATGATGTAGCGACGCTCGCCATCTGCGTACAGCAGCAGAGCGATGTGAGCAGTACGGTTTGGATCGTATTCGATACGCTCGACAGTGGCAGAGATGCCATCTTTGTCGTTACGACGGAAATCGACCAGACGATAATGCTGCTTATGGCCACCACCAATGTGACGAGTGGTAATACGACCATTGTTGTTACGACCACCAGTCTTCGATTTCTTCTCGAGCAGCGGTGCGTGAGGAGCGCCTTTATGCAGCTCCTGGTTGACCACCTTGACCACAAAACGGCGGCCAGGGGAAGTCGGTTTGCATTTAACGATTGCCATGATGCACCCCTTCCTTACTCAGCACTGCTGCTGAAATCGAGATCTTGGCCTGGCTGAAGGGAGATAACTGCCTTCTTCCAGTCATTACGCTTGCCCAGACCGCGAGCAGTGCGCTTGCTCTTACCCAGAACATTCAGGGTAGTAACACGCTCTACTTTCACGCTGAACAGGCTTTCGACGGCCTTCTTGATTTCCAGCTTGGTTGCATCAGTAGCAACCTTGAAAACGAACTGGCCTTTCTTGTCTGCCAGAACCGTAGCCTTCTCGGAAACGTGCGGGCCAAGCAGAACTTTAAATACGCGTTCCTGGTTCATCCCAGCAGCTCCTCGAATTTCTTCACGGCCGACACGGTAATCAATACCTTGTCGTATGCGATCAGACTAACTGGATCGGAACCTTGCACGTCACGTACATCAACATGTGGCAGGTTGCGAGCAGCCAGGTACAGGTTCTGATCTACAGCTTCGGACACGATCAGGACATCAGTCAGACCCATGCCATTGAGCTTGTTCAGCAGATCTTTGGTTTTCGGCGCTTCAACAGCGAAGTCCTGAACCACGACCAGACGATCAGTACGCACGAGTTCAGCAAGGATGGAGCGCAGAGCTGCGCGGTACATCTTCTTGTTGAGCTTCTGAGTGTGATCCTGCGGACGAGCTGCGAAAGTAGTACCGCCGCCGCGCCAGATAGGGCTACGGATAGTACCGGCACGAGCACGGCCAGTACCTTTCTGACGCCAAGGGCGCTTACCGCCACCACGAACGTCGGAACGGGTCTTTTGCTGCTTGCTACCTTGACGGCCGCCGGCCATGTAGGCCACGACTGCTTGGTGAACCAGCGTCTCGTTGAATTCGCCGCCAAATGTCAGTTCGGAAACTTCGATCGCTTGAGCGTCATTTACATTTAATTGCATGTCAGCTTCCCCTTAACCGCGAGCCTTGGCCGCTGGACGTACAACCAGGTTGCCGCCAGTAGCGCCAGGAACAGCACCCTTGACCAACAACAGATTGCGTTCAGCGTCGACGCGCACTACTTCGAGGGACTGCACGGTCACGCGCTCAGCGCCCATATGACCGGACATTTTTTTGCCCTTGAATACACGACCAGGAGTCTGGCACTGGCCAATAGAGCCCGGGACGCGGTGGGAAACGGAGTTGCCGTGAGTGTTGTCTTGACCACGGAAATTCCAACGCTTGATCGTACCCTGGAAGCCTTTACCTTTGGACTGACCGGTTACATCAACCAGTTGACCAGCAGCGAAGATTTCAGCGTTGATCAGATCGCCTGCTTGGTACTCGCCTTCTTCAAGGCGGAATTCCATTACGGTACGACCAGCTGCAACGTTTGCTTTAGCGAAGTGACCTGCTTGAGCAGCAGTCACACGCGAAGCACGACGCTCGCCGACAGTGACTTGCACTGCACGATAGCCATCGGTTTCTTCAGTTTTGAACTGGGTGACGCGATTCGGCTCGATCTCAATGACCGTGACCGGAATGGAGACACCTTCTTCGGTGAAAATACGGGTCATACCGCATTTACGACCGACTACACCAATAGTCATGTTGTAAACCTCATGAGTGTACGGGGCTTTCACCCGCTATGGCCGCCCATTTCAGAGCGTTACACGACTAAGACCGAGTCTTAGCCGAGGCTGATCTGCACTTCCACACCGGCCGCAAGATCAAGCTTCATAAGTGCATCAACGGTTTTATCCGTTGGCTGGACGATATCCAGAACGCGCTTATGAGTACGGATCTCGTACTGGTCACGCGCGTCTTTGTTGACGTGCGGGGAGACCAGAACGGTGAACCGCTCTTTACGGGTAGGCAGTGGAATTGGACCACGCACTTGAGCACCAGTACGTTTCGCGGTTTCCACGATTTCCTGGGTGGATTGGTCGATCAGGCGATGGTCGAAAGCCTTCAACCTGATACGGATTTGCTGATTTTGCATTGGATTTCAGACTCCGGCTGCTATTCCCAGCGAGCGCAATACGCCCGTTAAAAGGAGGCGCAATTCTATAGACGGCCCAGATAGGTGTCAACCCAATAAAAAAGGCCCCCGCTAAGCGGGGGCCTCTCTCAAAACATCGGCGCAATCTCAGAAGAGAGATTACTCGATGATTTTAGCTACAACGCCAGCACCAACGGTACGGCCGCCTTCGCGGATTGCGAAACGCAGACCGTCTTCCATTGCGATGGTTTTGATCAGGGTGACAACCATTTTGATGTTGTCGCCCGGCATTACCATTTCAACGCCTTCTGGCAGCTCGCAGTTACCAGTCACGTCAGTAGTACGGAAGTAGAACTGTGGACGGTAGCCTTTGAAGAACGGAGTGTGACGACCGCCTTCTTCCTTGCTCAGAACGTAAACTTCTGCTTCGAACTTGGTGTGCGGCTTAACCGAACCTGGCTTGACCAGAACCTGGCCACGCTCAACGTCGTCACGCTTGGTACCACGCAGGAGAACGCCGCAGTTCTCGCCAGCACGACCTTCGTCGAGCAGCTTACGGAACATCTCAACACCGGTGCAGGTGGTGACGGTAGTGTCACGCAGACCAACGATTTCCAGTGGATCTTGAACCTTGACGATACCGCGCTCGATACGACCAGTTACAACAGTACCGCGACCGGAGATCGAGAATACGTCTTCGATTGGCATCAGGAACGGCTTGTCGATAACACGGACAGGATCTGGGATGTAGCTATCCAGAGTCTCAACCAGTTTCCGTACGGAAGTGGTGCCCATTTCGTTGTCGTCTTTGCCTTCCAGCGCCATACGAGCAGAACCGATGATGATCGGAGTGTCGTCGCCTGGGAAGTCGTAAGTGCTCAGCAGATCGCGCACTTCCATCTCAACCAGTTCCAGCAGCTCAGCGTCGTCTACCAGGTCAGCCTTGTTCAGGTAAACCACGATGTACGGAACGCCAACCTGGCGGGACAGCAGGATGTGCTCACGGGTTTGTGGCATCGGACCATCAGCGGCCGAGCAAACCAGGATCGCGCCGTCCATTTGGGCAGCACCGGTGATCATGTTCTTCACATAGTCGGCGTGACCTGGGCAGTCAACGTGAGCGTAGTGACGGATCAGCGAGTTGTATTCAACGTGAGCAGTGTTGATCGTGATACCACGAGCTTTTTCTTCTGGCGCACTGTCGATTTTGTCGAAATCAACAACAGCCGAACCGAAAATCTCGGAGCAAACACGAGTCAGAGCAGCAGTCAGCGTAGTTTTACCGTGGTCAACGTGACCGATAGTGCCAACGTTGACGTGCGGTAGGGAACGATCAAATTTTTCTTTAGCCACGACAATTAACTCCTTGCCTAAAGGACTGAATCAGCCTTGTTTTTTGGTAACGGTTTCGACGATGTGCGACGGAGCCGTATTGTATTTTTTGAATTCCATAGAGTAGCTTGCGCGACCCTGAGACATCGAACGAACGTCGGTCGCGTAACCGAACATCTCGCCCAACGGAACTTCAGCACGGATAACCTTACCGGAAACCGTATCTTCCATACCCAGGATCATGCCGCGACGACGGTTAAGGTCGCCCATTACGTCACCCATATAGTCTTCAGGCGTAACAACTTCCACCGCCATGATCGGCTCAAGCAGCTCACCACCACCCTTCTGGGCCAGCTGTTTGGTCGCCATGGAAGCAGCTACCTTAAACGCCATCTCGTTCGAGTCGACGTCGTGGTAAGAACCATCAAAAACGGTCGCCTTCAGGCCGATCAGCGGATAGCCGGCAACAACACCGTTCTTCATCTGCTCTTCGATACCCTTCTGGATAGCCGGGATGTATTCCTTAGGAACCACACCACCCACTACTTCGTTCACGAATTGCAGACCTTCCTGACCTTCGTCAGCAGGAGCAAAACGGATCCAGCAATGGCCAAACTGACCACGACCGCCGGACTGACGAACGAACTTGCCTTCGATTTCACAGTTCTTCGTGATGCGCTCACGATAGGAAACCTGAGGCTTACCGATGTTGGCTTCAACGTTGAACTCACGGCGCATCCGGTCAACCAGGATGTCCAGGTGCAACTCGCCCATGCCAGAGATGATCGTCTGACCAGTCTCTTCATCAGTTTTCACACGGAAAGATGGATCTTCCTGAGCAAGCTTGCCCAGTGCGATGCCCATTTTTTCCTGGTCATCCTTGGTCTTAGGCTCAACGGCAACCGAAATAACCGGCTCCGGGAAGTCCATGCGAACCAGGATGATTGGCTTGTCAGCGTTGCACAAAGTCTCGCCAGTAGTGACGTCCTTCATACCGATCAAGGCCGCGATGTCGCCAGCGCGCACTTCCTTGATTTCTTCACGGGCGTTTGCGTGCATTTGCACCATACGACCCACGCGCTCTTTCTTGCCTTTGACCGAGTTGATTACGCCGTCGCCGGAGTTCAACACGCCCGAGTAAACACGGACGAAGGTCAAGGTACCCACGAATGGGTCGGTAGCGATCTTGAACGCCAGAGCCGAGAAAGGCTCGCTATCGTCTGCATGACGCTCCATTTCCTTTTCCTCATCATCCGGGTCAGTACCCTTGATGGCAGGAATGTCGGTAGGAGCCGGCAAGTAGTCGATAACAGCGTCGAGAACCAGGGGAACACCCTTGTTCTTGAAGGAGGAACCGCAAACAGCCAGAACGATCTCACCCGCAATAGTACGCTGACGCAGAGCGGCCTTGATTTCCTCGTTGGTGAGCTCTTCACCTTCGAGGTACTTGTTCATGAGCTCTTCGTTGGCTTCGGCTGCAGCCTCGACCATGTTGTTGCGCCACTCGTCAGCCAGCTCCTGCAACTCAGCAGGAATAGCTTCGCGACGAGGAGTCATGCCCTTGTCGGCATCATTCCAATAAACAGCTTCCATGGTGACCAGATCGATCTGACCCTGGAAGTTATCTTCGGAACCGATAGCCAACTGAATTGGCACCGGAGTGTGACCCAGACGCTGCTTGATCTGACCGATCACGCGCAGGAAGTTCGCACCCGCACGGTCCATCTTGTTGACGTAAACAAGACGTGGAACGCCGTATTTGTTGGCTTGGCGCCATACGGTTTCCGACTGAGGCTCAACACCCGAAGTACCGCAGAACACGACGACAGCGCCGTCGAGCACGCGCAGGGAACGTTCAACTTCAATGGTGAAGTCTACGTGACCCGGGGTATCAATAACGTTAAAGCGATGTTCGTCTTTGTACTGCTTAGCAGAACCCTTCCAGAAGGCGGTAATGGCAGCAGAAGTAATGGTAATACCACGCTCCTGCTCCTGAACCATCCAGTCGGTGGTCGCGGCGCCGTCATGCACCTCGCCCATCTTGTGACTTTTGCCAGTGTAAAAAAGGACGCGCTCGGTGGTGGTGGTTTTACCAGCATCCACGTGAGCAACGATACCGATGTTACGGTAGCGGTTAATCGGTGTAGTACGAGCCATAAAGCCCTCGCAAAATGAGTAGCGCTGAAATTAGAAGCGGTAGTGCGAGAAAGCTTTGTTAGCCTCAGCCATACGGTGCACGTCTTCACGCTTCTTAACTGCAGCACCTTTACCTTCAGCAGCGTCCAACAGTTCGCCAGCCAAACGCAGAGCCATAGACTTCTCGCCGCGCTTACGGGCGAAGTCTACCAACCAGCGCATTGCCAGAGCGTTACGACGGGACGGGCGAACTTCGACCGGAACCTGGTAAGTAGCACCGCCTACACGGCGCGACTTCACTTCGACCAGCGGAGCGATGGCGTCGAGAGCTTTCTCGAAGATTTCCAGGGGGTCGCTGTTCTTGCGTTCTTTAACCTTTTCCAGCGCGCCATAAACGATACGCTCGGCAACGGCTTTCTTGCCGCTTTCCATTACGTGGTTCATGAACTTGGCCAGGATTTGGCTTCCGTATTTTGGATCGTCAAGCACTTCGCGCTTGGCTGCTACGCGTCTTCTTGGCATGGATAAGCCCTCAAACGGTCTTCAGGTTCGCTCGGAATCGGTGCCCTTTCGGGACGCCTCCGACCTTACTCTTATCGACTCAGAAAATAAGATGGTTCAGTTTTTACAAAAAGCCGCTACTACTTAGGCTTCTTGGTACCGTACTTCGAACGGCCCTGGTTACGACCTTTAACGCCGGAAGTATCCAGAGAGCCGCGTACGGTGTGATAACGAACACCCGGCAAGTCTTTTACACGACCGCCACGGATCAGTACCACGCTGTGTTCTTGCAGGTTGTGGCCTTCACCGCCGATGTACGAGGAAACCTCGAAACCGTTGGTCAGACGCACACGGCATACTTTACGCAGTGCCGAGTTAGGTTTTTTCGGCGTGGTGGTATACACACGGGTGCATACGCCACGACGTTGCGGGCAGTTCTGCAGCGCAGGTACGTCGGATTTCTCGACGATACGCTTACGCGGCTGACGTACCAGCTGGTTGATAGTTGCCATCTACTAGCTCCACTGTTGTCTTGCGACGCTATTGTCTTGCAAGAAAAGCAAAATGGCAGGAACGAGTTCCCGCCAAATTTAGGGGTACAAGAGTCTAAAGAGGATCTTGCCCCCAGTCAAGGCAAGGCCCCGACCTCTCCACCCTTCGTGCCGGGACATGAATGTCTCGATCCGACGAACGGAGTTGCCAGGGCCCGGCCTTATTTATCGCAGAACTCAGTTACCGCTAGAGTTCAGCGCTTCGGTCAGTGCAGCTTCCACTTCACTGGCGCTCACGCGCAGCGGCTTGTCAGCATCACGGCGGCGCTTGCGCTCGCTGTGATAGGCCAGGCCGGTACCGGCCGGGATCAAACGACCCACAACCACGTTTTCTTTCAGGCCGCGCAGGTAGTCACGCTTGCCAGTTACCGCCGCTTCGGTCAGTACGCGAGTGGTTTCCTGGAAGGAAGCCGCCGAGATGAACGATTCGGTGGACAACGACGCCTTGGTGATACCCAGCAGTACGCGAGTGAACTTGGAGACAAATTTGTCTTCTGCGCTCAAACGCTCGTTCTCTACCAGTACATGAGTCAGTTCCATCTGGTCGCCCTTGATGAAACTGGAATCGCCGGATTCAGCGATCTCAACTTTACGCAGCATCTGACGCAGGATGGTCTCGATGTGCTTGTCGTTGATCTTCACGCCTTGCAGGCGATAAACGTCCTGGATCTCGTTGACGATGTACTTGGCCAATGCACTCACACCCAGCAGACGCAGGATGTCGTGCGGGTCGCTCGGACCGTCGGAGATAACTTCGCCGCGGTTCACTTGTTCGCCTTCGAAGACGTTCAGGTGACGCCACTTCGGAATCAGCTCCTCGTACGGGTCGGTACCATCGTTCGGGGTAATGACCAGACGGCGCTTGCCCTTAGTCTCTTTACCGAACGCGATGGTGCCGCTGACTTCAGCCAGAATCGAGGCTTCTTTCGGACGACGAGCTTCAAACAGGTCGGCAACACGCGGCAGACCACCGGTGATGTCACGGGTCTTCGAGGTCTCTTGCGGGATACGAGCGATTACATCACCGATCGCGATCCGCGCACCGTCCGCCACACCGACGAGGGCGTTGGCTGGCAGGAAGTACTGAGCGATTACGTCAGTGCCTGGCAGCAACAGATCCTTGCCGTTGTCGTCGACCATCTTCACGGCTGGACGGATGTCCTTGCCAGCAGCTGGACGATCTTTCGCGTCAAGTACTTCAATGTTGGTCATACCGGTCAATTCGTCAGTCTGACGCTTGATCGTGATGCCTTCTTCCATGCCCACGTAGGTCACGGTACCTTTCATTTCGGTAACGATTGGGTGAGTGTGCGGATCCCACTTGGCCACGATTGCGCCAGCGTCGACCTTGTCACCTTCTTTAACCGAAATCACGGCGCCGTATGGCAGCTTGTAGCGCTCACGCTCACGACCGAAGTCATCAGCGATGGCCAGCTCACCGGAACGGGATACAGCCACCAGGTGACCATCCACTCGCTCAACGTGCTTGAGGTTATGCAGACGGACGGTACCGCCATTCTTCACCTGAACGCTGTCGGCTGCGGAGGTCCGGCTTGCCGCACCACCGATGTGGAACGTACGCATGGTCAGCTGGGTACCCGGCTCACCGATGGACTGGGCAGCGATTACGCCGACCGCTTCACCGATGTTCACCTGGTGACCACGGGCCAGATCACGGCCGTAGCACTTGGCGCAAATGCCGTAGCGGGTTTCGCAGCTGATCGGCGAGCGAACGATCACTTCATCGATGCTGTTGAGTTCGATGAACTCGACCCACTTCTCGTCCACCAGGGTGCCGGCAGGAACGATAACGTCCTCGGTACCTGGCTTGAATACGTCGCGGGCGATGACTCGACCCAGTACGCGCTCACCCAAAGGCTCAACTACATCACCGCCTTCAATGTGCGGAGTCATCAGCAGGCCGTGCTCGGTGCCGCAGTCGATCTCGGTCACGACCAAGTCTTGTGCAACGTCTACCAGACGACGAGTCAGGTAACCGGAGTTAGCGGTTTTCAACGCGGTATCCGCCAGACCTTTACGAGCACCGTGAGTGGAGATGAAGTACTGGAGTACGCTCAAACCTTCACGGAAGTTCGCGGTAATCGGCGTTTCGATGATGGAGCCGTCCGGCTTGGCCATCAGGCCACGCATACCGGCGAGCTGACGGATCTGCGCAGCAGAACCCCGCGCACCCGAGTCGGCCATCATGTACATCGAGTTGAACGATTCTTGATCGACTTCAACGCCATGGCGGTCGATGACTTTCTCTTTCGAGAGGTTGGCCATCATTGCCTTGGAGACTTCGTCGTTGGCCTTGGACCAAAGGTCGATCACCTTGTTGTACTTCTCGCCCTGGGTTACCAGGCCAGAGGCATACTGGCTCTCGATCTCTTTCACTTCATCAGTGGCAGCACTGATGATGCGGGCTTTTTCATCCGGGATAACGAAGTCGTTAACACCGATGGAAACGCCGGAAATGGTCGAATAAGCAAAACCGGTGTACATCAACTGGTCAGCGAAGATCACGGTCTCTTTCAAACCAACCACGCGGTAGCACTGGTTAATCAGCTTGGAGATCGCCTTTTTCTTCATCGGCAGGTTGACGACGTCGTACGACAGACCTTTTGGCACAACTTGATACAACAGTGCACGGCCGACAGTCGTGTCGACAATACGAACGTTGCTCACGCTGCCGCCATCACGGTCGTTGACGGTTTCGTGGATCCGCACTTTGACCTTGGCATGCAGTGCGGCTTCGCCGGCACGGAATACACGGTCAACTTCTTGCAGGTCAGCGAACACACGACCTTCGCCCTTGGCGTTGATCGCTTCACGGGTCATGTAGTACAGACCCAATACAACGTCCTGCGACGGAACGATGATTGGCTCACCGTTGGCTGGCGACAGAATGTTGTTGGTCGACATCATCAACGCACGCGCTTCCAACTGGGCTTCCAGTGTCAGCGGTACGTGCACGGCCATTTGGTCGCCGTCGAAGTCGGCGTTGTACGCAGCACAGACCAGAGGGTGCAGCTGGATAGCCTTACCTTCGATCAGTACCGGTTCAAACGCCTGGATACCCAGACGGTGAAGGGTCGGTGCACGGTTGAGGAGAACCGGGTGTTCGCGGATCACTTCAGCGAGAACGTCCCAAACCTCTGGCAGCTCGCGCTCGACCATTTTCTTGGCCGCTTTGATGGTGGTCGCGAGGCCACGCATTTCAAGCTTGCCGAAAATGAACGGCTTGAACAGTTCCAGAGCCATCTTCTTCGGCAGACCGCACTGGTGCAGACGCAAGGTCGGGCCCACGGTAATTACCGAACGACCGGAGTAGTCAACACGCTTACCGAGCAAGTTCTGACGGAAACGACCCTGCTTACCCTTAATCATGTCAGCCAGGGATTTCAGAGGACGCTTGTTCGAACCGGTGATCGCACGGCCACGACGGCCGTTGTCGAGCAAGGCGTCAACCGCTTCCTGCAACATACGCTTTTCGTTGCGCACGATGATGTCCGGAGCGGACAGGTCGAGCAGACGCTTCAAGCGGTTGTTACGGTTGATAACGCGGCGGTACAGGTCGTTGAGGTCGGAAGTCGCGAAGCGGCCGCCATCCAACGGTACCAGCGGACGCAGGTCTGGCGGCAGAACCGGCAGAACGGTCAGCACCATCCACTCTGGCAGGTTGCCGGAACCCTGAAAGGCTTCCATCAACTTCAGACGCTTGGACAGTTTCTTGATTTTGGTTTCGGAGTTGGTTTGCGGAATTTCTTCACGCAGACGACCAATCTCGTGTTCCAGGTCGATAGCGTGCAGCAGTTCGCGCACAGCCTCGGCACCCATGCGGGCATCGAAATCGTCGCCAAACTCTTCCAGCGCTTCGAAGTACTGCTCATCGTTGAGCAGCTGACCTTTTTCAAGGGTGGTCATGCCTGGATCGATAACGACGTAGCTCTCGAAGTAGAGAACGCGTTCGATATCACGCAGGGTCATGTCCATCAGCAAGCCGATACGCGACGGCAGTGACTTCAGGAACCAGATGTGGGCAACCGGCGAAGCCAGTTCGATGTGCGCCATGCGCTCACGGCGAACTTTTGCCAGCGCAACTTCAACGCCGCACTTCTCGCAGATCACACCACGGTGCTTCAAGCGCTTGTACTTACCGCACAGGCACTCGTAATCCTTTACCGGGCCAAAGATCTTGGCGCAGAACAGGCCGTCACGCTCAGGTTTGAACGTACGGTAGTTGATGGTTTCCGGCTTTTTAACTTCACCGAACGACCACGAACGGATCATCTCAGGCGATGCCAACCCAATACGGATGGCGTCGAACTCTTCGACTTGACCCTGGTTTTTCAGCAAATTCAGTAGGTCTTTCAAGGCCTTTCCTCCTGGCGGAGCAGAGAGCGGGCATCACTGCCACGCTCTCGATTCGCGTCACGTGTTATTCGGTTTCCAGATCGATATCGATGCCGAGGGAACGAATTTCTTTGATCAACACGTTGAAGGACTCGGGCATGCCCGGCTCCATACGGTGATCGCCGTCCACGATGTTTTTGTACATCTTGGTCCGGCCGTTCACATCGTCCGACTTCACTGTGAGCATTTCTTGCAGAGTGTATGCAGCACCGTATGCTTCCAGTGCCCAGACCTCCATCTCCCCGAAACGCTGACCACCGAACTGCGCCTTACCACCCAGCGGCTGCTGGGTAACCAGGCTGTACGAACCGGTAGAACGAGCGTGCATCTTGTCGTCTACCAAGTGGTTCAGCTTCAGCATGTACATGTAGCCAACGGTAACCGGGCGCTCGAACTTGTTGCCGGTACGGCCATCAGTCAGCTGCATCTGGCCGCTTTCCGGCAGGTCAGCCAGTTTCAGCATGGCCTTGATTTCGCTTTCCTTGGCACCGTCGAACACCGGAGTGGCCATCGGTACACCGCCGCGCAGGTTCTTCGCCAGGTCCAGGATTTCCTGGTCGGAGAAGGTGTCCAGCTCTTCGTTGCGGCCGCCGATCTCGTTGTAGATCTCGTGCAGGAACTTGCGCAGGTCAGCGACTTTGCGCTGCTCTTCGATCATGCGGTTGATCTTCTCGCCCAGACCTTTGGCCGCGAGGCCCAGGTGGGTTTCAAGGATCTGACCGACGTTCATACGCGAAGGTACGCCCAACGGGTTGAGAACGACGTCTACCGGCGTGCCATTGGCATCGTGCGGCATGTCTTCAACCGGCATGATGACGGACACCACACCTTTGTTACCGTGACGACCGGCCATCTTGTCGCCCGGCTGGATGCGGCGGCGGATTGCCAGGTAGACCTTGACGATTTTCAGCACGCCTGGAGCCAGGTCATCGCCCTGCTGCAGTTTGCGCTTCTTGTCTTCGAACTTGTCGTCCAGCAGACGGCGGCGATCAACGATATAGGCCTGAGCCTTCTCGAGCTGCTCGTTCAGAGCATCCTCAGCCATGCGCAGTTTGAACCACTGGCCATGCTCAAGACCGTCGAGCACTTCGTCGGTGATCTCCTGACCTTTCTTCAGGCCCGCGCCGCCTTCGGCTTTGTGGCCGACCAGAGCGGAGCGCAGACGCTCGAAGGTCGCACCTTCAACGATACGGAACTCTTCGTTGAGGTCCTTGCGGATCTCGTCGAGCTGAGTCTTCTCGATGGACAGGGCACGAGCATCACGCTCAACGCCGTCACGGGTGAAGACCTGCACGTCGATGACAGTACCTTTGGTGCCGGTTGGCACACGCAGGGAAGTGTCTTTAACGTCGCTAGCTTTCTCACCGAAGATGGCACGCAGCAGTTTTTCTTCTGGAGTCAGTTGGGTCTCGCCTTTCGGAGTGACCTTACCGACCAGAATGTCGCCTGCGCCGACTTCAGCACCTACATAAACGATACCGGCTTCGTCCAGCTTGTTCAGTGCGGCTTCACCCACGTTCGGGATGTCCGCAGTGATTTCCTCAGGCCCAAGCTTGGTGTCACGTGCCACACAGGTCAGTTCCTGGATGTGGATCGTGGTGAAGCGATCTTCTTGAACCACACGCTCGGACAAGCAGATGGAGTCTTCGAAGTTGAAGCCGTTCCATGCCATGAACGCGATGCGCATGTTCTGGCCAAGCGCCAGTTCACCCATGTCGGTGGACGGGCCGTCGGCCATGATGTCGCTACGCTGAACGCGATCACCCTTGCTCACCAGCGGACGCTGGTTGATGCAGGTGTTCTGGTTCGAGCGGGTGTACTTGGTCAGGTTGTAGATGTCGACACCAGCTTCGCCAGTTTCAACTTCGTCATCGGCAACACGAACCACGATACGGCTGGCATCAACAGAGTCGATCACGCCACCACGACGAGCCACGACGCAAACGCCGGAGTCACGGGCTACGTTACGCTCCATGCCGGTACCTACCAGCGGCTTGTCAGCGCGCAGGGTCGGTACAGCTTGACGCTGCATGTTGGAACCCATCAACGCACGGTTGGCGTCATCGTGTTCCAGGAACGGGATCAGCGACGCAGCAACCGAAACTACCTGCTTGGGCGATACGTCCATCAGGGTGACGTCTTCCGGCGCCTTGACGGTGAACTCGTTCAAGTGACGAACAGCCACCAGCTCATCGATCAGGACTTTCTTGTCGTTCATCGTGGCCGAGGCCTGAGCGATCACGTGATCGGCTTCTTCGATGGCGGACAGGAACACGATCTCGTCGGTTACCAGAGCGTCTTTCACCACACGGTACGGGCTCTCGAGGAAGCCGTACTGGTTGGTGCGCGCGTAGGCGGCCAGGGAGTTAATCAGACCGATGTTCGGACCTTCAGGCGTTTCGATCGGGCAAACTCGACCGTAGTGCGTCGGGTGTACGTCACGCACTTCAAAGCCAGCACGCTCACGGGTCAGACCGCCCGGGCCCAGTGCGGAGACACGGCGCTTGTGGGTAATCTCGGAGAGCGGGTTGTTCTGGTCCATGAACTGCGAAAGCTGGCTGGAGCCGAAGAACTCTTTCACTGCCGCAGCCACAGGCTTGGCATTGATAAGGTCCTGAGGCATCAGGCCTTCGCTTTCCGCCATCGACAGACGCTCTTTGACCGCACGCTCTACGCGCACCAGGCCAACACGGAACTGGTTCTCAGCCATTTCGCCTACGCAGCGAACACGGCGGTTACCCAGGTGGTCGATGTCGTCGACGATGCCTTTACCGTTGCGGATGTCGACCAGGGTCTTCAGCACAGCAACGATGTCTTCCTTGCACAACACGCCCGAACCTTCGATCTCGGTACGACCGATACGACGGTTGAACTTCATCCGGCCGACCGCAGACAGGTCATAACGCTCAGGGCTGAAGAACAGGTTGTTGAACAGAGTTTCGGCAGCGTCTTTGGTTGGCGGCTCGCCTGGACGCATCATGCGATAGATCTCGACCAGCGCTTCCAATTGGTTGCTGGTGGAGTCGATCTTCAGCGTGTCGGAAACGAACGGACCGCAGTCGATGTCGTTGGTGTACAGCGTCTCGATGCGGACAACCTGAGACTTGGCGATTTTGGCCAGAATCTCGGTGTTCAGCTCGGTGTTGCACTCGGCCAGGATTTCACCGGTGGCCGGATGCACGATGACCTTGGCAGTAGTGCGGCCCAGGACATAGTCCAGAGGCACTTGCAGCTCCTTGATCCCGGCTTTTTCCAGCTGGTTGATGTGGCGAGCGGTAATTCGGCGACCCTGCTCGACAATAACCTTGCCCTTGTCATCGAGAATGTCGAGGACAGCAATTTCACCACGCAGGCGCTGAGGCACCAGCTCCAGGCTGAGGTTCTCACCTTGCACATGGAATACGTTGGTGGTGTAGAACGCATCGAGCACTTGCTCGGTGGTGTAACCCAGGGCACGCAACAGTACCGACGCAGGCAGTTTGCGACGACGGTCGATACGCACAAACACGCAGTCTTTCGGGTCGAACTCGAAGTCCAACCACGAACCGCGGTAAGGGATGATGCGCGCGGAGTACAGCAGTTTACCGGAGCTGTGCGTCTTGCCACGGTCGTGGTCGAAGAACACGCCAGGGGAACGGTGCAACTGGGAAACGATTACACGTTCGGTACCGTTGATTACGAAGGTACCGTTCTCAGTCATCAGGGGGATTTCACCCATGTAGACTTCTTGCTCTTTGATGTCCTTGATCGCTTTGTTCGACGACTCTTTGTCGAAAATGATCAGGCGCACTTTTACCCGCAAAGGTACGGCGTAAGTTACACCGCGCAATACGCATTCTTTGACATCAAATGCCGGTTCGCCCAGGCGATAACCGACGTACTCCAGCGCAGCATTGCCGGAGTAGCTGATGATCGGGAAAACGGATTTGAAGGCCGCATGCAGGCCCACGTCGCGGAACTGATCTTTGGTCGCTCCCGCCTGCAAGAATTCACGATACGAATCCAGCTGGATAGCCAGAAGGTACGGGACATCCATGACGTCCGGCAACTTGCTAAAGTCCTTGCGGATACGTTTTTTCTCAGTATATGAGTAAGCCATCAGCGTTCCCCAGCTTGGTCACCTGCTTGTTTGGCCCCTCCCGACGGGAGCAGCCAGAAAATCGTGCAAACCCCATGGTCTGCGCCACCGCATCGGGTGGTTACCGCACGTTAATGGCGACGACCGAGTCGATTGCCAATAACGGAAAAAGGCCGGTGGCAAGAGCCACCAGCCATCAGCCTTTCGCTTAACGCTTGGGCTGGAGACGCAAAGTCGATGCTTACTTCAGCTCGACTTTAGCGCCTGCTTCTTCCAGAGTTGCTTTGGCTTTGTCAGCTGCGTCTTTCGATACAGCTTCCAGAACCTGGGCAGGAGCGCCGTCAACTACAGCCTTGGCTTCTTTCAGGCCCAGACCGGTCAGTTCACGTACTGCCTTAATTACGTTTACTTTCTTCTCGCCAGCTTCCAGCAGCATGACGTTGAATTCGGTTTGCTCTTCAGCAGCAACAGCAGCAACAGCTGGGCCAGCGGAAGCAGCGGCAGCGGAAACGCCGAATTTTTCTTCGAAAGCTTTGATCAGCTCAACAACCTGCAGAACCGACATTTCAGCTACGGCGTTGAGGATATCGTCTTGGGAGATAGACATTGCTGTATTTCCTGAATTGGGGGACGGCCTACGCGGCCATCGAAATAAACAAAAATACGCGAGAGAAAATGCTCAGCCTTAGGCTGCTGCAGCTTCTTTTTGTTCGCGAACTGCAGCCAGAGTACGAGCCAGCTTGCTGGTAGCGCCTTGAATCACGCTCATCAGCTGCGAAATAGCTTCGTCACGGGTCGGCAGTGTTGCCAGTACGTCGATTTGGTTAGCTGCGAGGAACTTGCCCTCGAACGCAGCTGCCTTGATCTCGAACTTATCCTGACCCTTGGCGAATTCCTTGAACAAACGGGCAGCAGCGCCTGGATGATCCTTGGAAAACGCAATCAGGGTCGGGCCGGTGAACACGTCATTGAGAACACTGTATTCAGTGTCCGCAACAGCGCGCTTGAGCAGGGTGTTACGTACAACACGTACGTAAACGCCAGCTTCACGAGCCTCTTTACGGAGTCCGGTCATAGCGCCTACTGTCACACCACGGGCATCAGCCACGACAGCGGACAGAGCAGCTTTGGCAGCCTCGTTGACTTCAGCGACGATGGCCTTCTTGTCTTCGAGATTAATTGCCACGGGTTTAACTCCTGCTTGTTACCGTTTCATCCAACCGGAGCCGGATGTCGTTTTGGTGTCTGATTCGGTAAGGAACCGGGAGCACCATCTGCGTAGGCTTGAGGTTTAAGACTTGCGTCGCCTACGGTCTTGGATAGCCCCCGCCAGGCAGGGACCCCAATCTTTCAATTGGCACGATTACTCATGCCAACCTGTGTTTTATACGTCCAGCGAGCCTTGGTCGATGACCAGACCTGGGCCCATAGTGGTGCTCAGGGTAACGCGCTTGACGTAGATGCCTTTCGAGGAAGCTGGCTTGATACGCTTCAGATCAGCGATCAGGGCTTCAACGTTTTCCTTCAGCTTGACGGCGTCGAAACCAACCTTGCCAACAGAAGTGTGAATGATGCCGTTTTTGTCGGTGCGATAACGAACCTGACCAGCCTTGGCGTTTTTAACCGCGGTAGCTACGTCTGGCGTTACGGTGCCAACTTTAGGGTTGGGCATCAGGCCGCGCGGGCCGAGGATTTGACCCAACTGACCTACAACACGCATTGCATCCGGGGAAGCAATAACGACGTCATAGTTCAGGTCGCCGCCTTTCATTTCGGCAGCCAGATCATCCATGCCAACGCGATCGGCGCCAGCGGCCAGAGCAGCTTCAGCCGCCGGGCCTTGGGTGAAGACAGCAACGCGTACAGTCTTGCCAGTACCGTGCGGCAGCACAGTTGCGCTACGAACGACCTGGTCGGATTTACGCGGGTCAACACCCAGATTTACAGCAACGTCTACGGACTCGCTGAACTTGACAGTCGACAGCTCAGTCAGCAGAGCGGCGGCGTCTACAAAGTTGTAGGCCTTGCCTGCTTCGATTTTGCCGGCGATAGCCTTTTGGCGCTTGGTCAGCTTAGCCATTACACACCCTCCACGTTAAGGCCCATGCTACGAGCAGAACCGGCGATGGTACGCACGGCTGCATCCATATCAGCTGCAGTCAGATCCGCGTTTTTGGTTTTCGCGATTTCTTCCAGCTGAGCACGGGTAACGGTGCCAACCTTAACGGTGTTAGGACGAGCGGAACCGCTAGTCAGACCAGCAGCCTTCTTCAGCAGAACCGAAGCAGGGGTCGACTTGGTTTCGAACGTGAAGCTACGGTCGCTATAGACAGTAATAATCACTGGAGTCGGCAGGCCTGGCTCAATACCCTGAGTACGGGCGTTGAAAGCTTTGCAGAACTCCATGATGTTCACACCGTGTTGACCCAGAGCTGGACCGACGGGCGGGCTTGGGTTGGCCTGAGCGGCCTTAACTTGCAGCTTGATGTAAGCGGTAATCTTCTTGGCCATGAGGCACTCCAATTACGGGTTCAAACGCCTCGAAAGGCTCCCCGGTTACTTGCGCGTTTATCCCAGTGACGACAAAACCCCACAGCCTAAGGCTGCGGGGTTGGGATGTTTGTTCTGCTAGACCTTTTCGACCTGGCTGAACTCTAGCTCTACCGGGGTAGAGCGACCGAAAATGAGCACCGCGACCTGAATCCGGCTCTTTTCGTAGTTAACTTCTTCGACTGTACCGTTGAAATCAGCGAACGGACCGTCGGTGACACGCACAACTTCACCCGGCTCGAACAGTGTTTTCGGCTTCGGCTTGTCACTACCATCGGCAACGCGACGCAGAATCGCTTCCGCTTCTTTGTCGGTAATCGGAGCCGGCTTGTCAGCCGTACCGCCGATAAAGCCCATGACGCGAGGAGTATCCTTGACCAAGTGCCAAGTACCCTCATTCATATCCATTTGAACTAGCACATAACCAGGAAAGAACTTACGCTCACTTTTGCGTTTCTGGCCATTACGCATCTCAACCACTTCTTCAGTGGGAACCAGAATTTCGCCGAAGCCATCTTCCATGCCTGCCAGCTTTACACGCTCTACCAGCGAGCGCATCACGTGCTTCTCGTAACCCGAGTAAGCATGCACAACGTACCAACGCTTAGCCACGGGACACCCTTAGCCAACAATCAAAGAAACAAGCCAGCCTAGCAGGGAATCCAAACCCCACAACAGCAACGCCATAACCAGAACAACAGCCACAACGATCAACGTGGTCTGCGTGGTTTCTTGGCGAGTTGGCCAAACGACTTTACGAATCTCGGTACGAGCTTCCTTTACCAGCACAAAGAATGACTTGCCCTTGGCAGTCTGCAGACCTACAAAGGCAGCTACAGCAGCAATAGCAAGCAAGGCGAGTACGCGGTACAGGATCGGCGAGGCGGAATAGTATTGATTACCAACAACGCCAACAACAACCAAAGCGACTACTACAAGCCACTTGAGCAGATCGAAGCGAGAGCCTTGAGCTTCAGCTTTAGGAGTCATCTATGAAGATCCTGTGAAAAGAAAGCCAGACACACCGAGTGAATCTGGCAGGTCAGGAGGGAATCGAACCCCCAACCTACGGTTTTGGAGACCGTCGCTCTGCCAATTGAGCTACTGACCTAAAACAAAATCAGGCCGACCATTATGCAGACCTGAAAAAGACATTACAACCACTTGACTGCTGAACTGCGGCCCAACATCACCTGCAAGCCGACCAATCCAACCCTTAAAACAAAGGCAGATATTTTCATATCTGCCTTGTCATATGGAGCTCTTGAGCGGATTTGAACCGCTGACCTCACCCTTACCAAGGGTGTGCTCTACCAACTGAGCTACAAGAGCAAAACACGCCGCACAACCTGCAAACTTGGAGCGGGTAGCGGGAATCGAACCCGCATCATCAGCTTGGAAGGCTGAGGTTCTACCACTAAACTATACCCGCGGAGCTTGCAGCTCACGCTAAAAATGGTGGAGGGGGAAGGATTCGAACCTTCGAAGTCGTAGACGTCAGATTTACAGTCTGATCCCTTTGGCCGCTCGGGAACCCCTCCTAAGCGAGCCGGCATTTTACATTACGCCGACCTTCTGTCAAGCATTTTCTCATTAAAAACCTGAGGTTAGCTGCGTTGACCTTCGCTCTACACTATCAACCCGCTAAGGTCATCACTGCTGAGCGGGCGCCATTCTATGCAACCTATTCCTGAGTTGCAACCCCCTCACAGGGCATTATTTTATGTTTTAACTCATTGAATTCCTTGGCAAGGTTCTGCAACAACGGATCGTCCAACAGGTTACGACTTTCAGGCTCAATACGAAGCCAAACACCCATCACGCCACCCAAACCAGCAGACTCACGTCGACTCCGAATCTGGAGTCCCGCCAGGCGCCGCTCCAAAGACTGAACCTCCTGCGAGCTGGCAAAGCCACCAACAAAGAGGCAAGTACTTTTGGCTTGCGGCGCCGCGCCACCTGCCCCCCACGACATACCCGTAATCGCCGACTCACTGACCAGCCGAATATCTTGCTGGGACCCGCGGTACAGCGTTAGCGGCATAACGTCTTTCGCCCTTAACGGCGCCTCCTGCTGATGCCAGAAGTAATAGAAGACATTGAGAACCACCAGCAACAAAAACAACCAACGCATAAACACCTCAAGACAATGGGCACGCCATCGCCAAGCCGACAAATACCAGGTCAGGGACAACCTTCGCCTTCGGCACTATGCTCGAGACCAGCGCCGCATCCCCACCTGTGAGGAATACTTCAAAATCGTCCCCCCAATAGCTGCGGGCCAACTCAAGCTGGGTCAGCACAAAACCCCGGAGCATCAATGTACATCCGCGCTCGACGGCCTCCACGGTTGAGCGACCAGGAGTAAAACTATCCAGCGCGCGCTCGGCAGCCATATCGTCATATCTTATTTTTCGTGTATGCGTTCGTAGCTGGTGACGCATCAACGGCATGCCAGGGCAGATAAACCCACCCAGGTGCTCACCATCTGCACAGATGAAATCCGCCGTGGCGGCGGTACCGAAGTCGAGCACCAAACATGCCCCTGACGCCAGACGAAACCCTCCAAGCATCGCGAGCCAGCGATCCAACCCTAAGCGTTCAAAATCCTCATAGCCATTCTTCACCCCCGACATCTCCCGAGCAGGAGCAGCACAGGCGATAGAGACACCAAAGGCGTCCACCAAGACAGCAACTAGATTAGCGGTCTCCGCCGCAGCCCTGACACTTACCAGGCGGCAATGCTCCAATGAGAGCCCCACGAGGGCATGCAACCCTACCAACAGAGCAAGATCCGAATCAACGACGCCTTCGGCAAACACTCGCACCTTGTCCGCTTCAAGGACCCGCCATTTGATGAAGCTATTTCCACAATCGAGCTCAAGTATCATCACGCAACCTCAGACTCAGCTCGCCACCGCTATATGTGTTCTCAACCCCGGCCACATCCAGGCGCAAGGCCCCCTGCCGATCAATTCCAAGTACGACGCCATCAATCTGGCTAACTCCAGCAACGAGAGAGACCGCACACCCCTGCCACAGGTGATTTTTTTCCCATTCCGCCTGAATCGCCGCAAAACCAAACTGCTGATGACGAAGCAGGTAGCTCTGGAGCACACCTCCCAAGTGAGCCACCAGCTGATTACGATCAACCAATTCACCCGTTTCGAGCCGGATTGACGTCCATTGCTGATCGACCTCCTCAGCAACCCGCATGTTCGCATTAACTCCTATACCAAGCACGACGTGGCAAACATCCGCAGGATCACCGACCAGCTCCAACAAAATCCCAGCTATTTTCCTAGGCCCGACCAACACATCATTCGGCCACTTTAAGCCCGCCTCCGATACACCGGAATCACGTAGCGCCTGGAGCACCGCCAAGCCGACAACCAAGCTAAGCCCTTCTAGTTGCCGAAGACCGCCATCGATGCGTAGAACAAGACTGTAATAAAGGTTTTGAGCAAAAGGACTCACCCATTTGCGGCCACGTCGCCCACGCCCAGCCAACTGCTGTTCTGCGAGCACGAGAAATGGCGCAACCACTCCCTCCTCAACAAGACGTAAGGCGTGGGCATTTGTGGAGTCAACAGAATCAGAAATGAACATCGGCCAGCAGGACCCATGAGCGAGACTCATTATGGCGCCAGCCTCCAACAGCTGCAGTGGCTCAGCTAAACGGTACCCACGCCCTCTCACTCTATGGATAGGCATGCCGAGTTCAGATTCAAGGCGCTGTAGTTGTTTCCATACAGCACTTCGACTGACGCCTAGGATCGCGCCCAGCGCTTCACCCGAGTGAAACCGACCATCCTTCAGGAGCTTTAACAACGTCAGCATGCAAGCCTCGCCTCACAATGAGGCACGCATAATAGCCATGCCTCAGCCTATTGCATAGAAATCACAAGAGGGGTGAAGTGGTCAGGCATCCCATCTTGCGTAGCTAAGCCGACTGCCAACGATGTGACAACAACTCCCCAATTTCACTCACCCACTACGTCAGCAGTCGTCACAGACCAACTTGCCTTCCAATCTCCCAGAAAGTTGCGCGCATACAAAAATAGAGCAGAAGCTGGCCTAAATCAAAGAGTGGTGCGGCAATCCAACAACTTAGCTTCGCCTTTGCTACTCGAACTTTTCCATCGCGCAAAACAAAACCCCATCTGCTTTCGCAAATGGGGTTTCGGAATTTAATCTTGACGATGACCTACTCTCACATGGGGAAACCCCACACTACCATCGGCGATGCATCGTTTCACT